>CAZBOR010000038.1:0-15022 GCA_964493585.1 uncultured Oscillospiraceae bacterium | reverse complement strand
GAATGGGGAACGTGAAAAATGCAGAAATGCAAACCAATTAAGTAAAGGAGAATTGGCATGCGATTGCTTGAGCTAAAGCGAGACTGGCGCATGAACAAGGGACTGTATCTCTTGATTATCCCAGTGGTCGTCTATCTCATCATCTTTAACTATGTGCCCATGGCAGGCATCGTTCTCGGCTTTGAACGCTTTACGCCGAAGAACGGTGTGTACATGAGCGAATGGGTCGGTCTGAAGCATTTCGTGACCTTCTTCAGCTCAGTGTTCTTTGTCCGCGTGCTGAAGAACACCCTGATCCTCAGCCTGTATGCAATCATGTTCGGATTTCCTGCACCGATCCTGTTTGCGCTGCTGCTCAACGAACTGGATAACGAGTATTACAAGAAAGTCATCCAGGTTGTCAGCTATATGCCCAACTTCATCTCTACCGTCGTTATCTCCGGTATCATCATCGACTTCGTTGCGACCGATGGTGTTATCACCGATATGCTGGTCAAGGTCGGATTCCTAAAATCCGCGAAGAACCTGCTGTCGGTACCAGAATACTTCCGAACGATCATGGTCGTAACAGACCTGTGGCAGCAGGTCGGCTTCGGTTCCATCCTCTTCCTGGCGGCATTGACTGGTATCGATCAGGAGCTCTATGAGGCCGCAGTCATCGACGGCGCAAACCGCTGGAAGCAGACCATCCATGTGACCATCCCCGGCATCATGCCCACCGTGGTCATCATGCTGATTATGCGGATCGGCGGCCTGATGAACGCGAACCAGGAAAAGATCCTGCTTCTGTACAACGCTCTGATCTACGAGACCTCCGATGTGATCGGAACCTTCGTCTACAGAAAGGGCCTGCTGGAGTCGGACTACGGCTATTCCACGGCTGTCGGTCTGTTCAACTCTGTCGTTAACGTAATCCTTCTGTTCATCGCCAACGGCGTGTCCAGAAAGTATTCCGAAACGAGTCTGTTCTGATGGGAGGAAGTTGAAGTATGAATTTGAATTTCGTCATTAAAACTCCCAGCAGACGTGTGTTCGAGGTTTTCAACTACATCATCCTCGGCCTGTTTGGTATCATCTGTCTGCTGCCTGTGCTCCATTGTATCTGGGCCTCCTTCTCGGACCCCACACTGATGGCGCAGCACTCCGGTATCATCCTGTATCCGCTGTTCGACGATACCCACCCTATCACCTGGTACGGCTATAAGATGGTCTTTGGCAACAACTCCCTGCTCATGGGCTACGCCAACACCATTTTCTACTGTGCAGTGGGCGGCGCGTTTTCCACCATCTTCTGCACCATGGGCGGCTTTGTCCTGTCCCGTAAGGGCCTGGTCCTGAAGAAGTATGTCATGGTTCTGATTACCATCACAATGTTCTTCAACGGCGGCATGATCCCCACCTACATGGTCATGAAGTGGCTGCATATGCTGGATACCCGCTGGGTCATGATTATCCCCGGCGCGGTCAACGTCATGAGCCTGGTCATCATCCGTACTGCGATCCAAGGTATGCCCGACTCCCTGGAGGAGTCCGCCCGTCTTGACGGCGCTGGCAACTTTGTCATCCTGTTCAAGATCGTCATTCCTCTGGTCAAGGCTACCGTCGCCGTGCTGGCCCTGCAGTACATCCTCATGAAGTGGAACTCCTACTTCGAGGCCATGATCTATCTGCAGACCCGCGCTCTGTATCCCCTCCAGGTTATCCTGAAAGAAATCCTGACGGAGTCTGACTCTTCGTCCCTGACCTACGATCCGGAGCTTGCCAAGTACTCCGATCTGGTCGAATACTGCACCATCGTGGTTGCAATCCTGCCCATCTTCTGCTTCTATCCCTTCATCCTGAAGTACTTTACCAAGGGCATGATGGTCGGCTCTCTGAAGGGCTGAGTCCCTCAGAGCCAAGCTTGGGCTTCCAAACGGTCCGCCGGTTTTACGGCGGGCCGTTTTTCCGATGGCGCTGCGGCGGGTTTCGTGCGAAAAAGCCTTGCAATTATTGGCCCTTTGAAGTATACTAACGGATAGCGGCGCGCCCTTGGCCCGCTCCGGGTGGCGCGAAAAAGCATCCGAGGAGGCGGACCATGGAATTTGCACATAAATCCGTGCTGCTGGAGGAATGTATCCGGGGGCTCAATGTCCGCCCGGATGGGGTCTATCTGGATGGGACCCTGGGCGGCGGCGGACATTCGGCGGAAATCGCCCGGCGTCTCACCACGGGACGGCTCATCGGCGTGGACCGGGATGCCGTGGCCCTGGCGGCGGCGGAGGAACGGCTCAGCCCCTACAGGGACCGGGTGACGCTGGTACACAGCAACTTCAATGCCCTGGATCGAATCCTCGATGACCTTGGGATCGCCCAGGTGGACGGGATGCTCTTTGACCTGGGGGTGTCCTCCCCGCAGCTTGACGACGCGGAGCGGGGCTTTTCCTATATGGCCGACGCGCCGCTGGATATGCGTATGGACCGGGAGAACCGGCTCACCGCCTATGAGGTGGTGAACCAGTGGCCCAGGGAGGAGCTCAAGCGCATCCTCTATGAGTACGGCGAGGAGCGCTACGCGCCGCAGATCGCCGGGGCCATCTTCAAAAGACGCCAGGAGGCGCCCATCCGCACCACGCAGGAGCTGGTGGACGTCATTCGCTCGGCGCTGCCGTCCCAGGCCCTGCGGGAAAAGCAGCATCCTGCCAAACGTAGCTTTCAGGCCATCCGCATCGCCGTCAACGATGAGCTTGGCGCGCTGCGGGAGCTGATGGATGCGGCCATTCCCCGTCTGGCCCCCGGCGGACGGCTGGCGGTCATCACCTTCCACTCCCTGGAGGACCGCATTGTCAAGACGGCCATGGCGGCGGCGGCCAAGGGCTGTACCTGCCCGCCGGAGTTTCCGGTGTGCGTCTGCGGGAAAACGCCTCAGGTGCGGCTAATCACCAAAAAGCCGATCACATCCGGCCAGCGGGAGCTGGCGGAAAACCCAAGGGCCCGCAGCGCCAAGCTGCGGGTATGCGAAAAGCGGACACAGGAGGGATGAGCTTGCGCCGCAGCCCCATTCGGGAGGTGGAACACAAGGCACGCACCGGTCCGGGGACCCTTTTGACGGGTCTGGCGGTTTTCGCGGCGGTGCTGATGCTGCTGGCGGGAAAGGTAAGGCTCTATGAGCTGCGCCAGGAGACAGCGGCGTTGCAGACGGAGCTGGAGCAGCGCCGGGAGGAGCTGGAGGAGCTGCCGGACCTGCCGGATCTGTACCGGCGGGCCGTGGCGCTTGGACTGGAAACACCCGCGCCGGAGGAGATCGTGATCCTCCATCTGCGGGATTGATGGAACATATGGGACGTTTTCCGGCATATACTCAAAGAGGAGATCATTTGGAAGGAGCGACGTCCCATTGAAGCCACATATACCCAGGCCCCGGCTGCCGGGCGGCGTGGACCGCACGATCCTCCGGCGCATCTTTGTCCTGATGCTGCTGTTCGGCGTGGCGGTGTTCCTCCCGCTGGTGGCAAAGCTGGTGCAGCTCCAGATCCTGGAGCACGACACCCTAAGCCGAATGGCGGTGGACAATCAGACCCGGAAGAGCAGTATCACCGCCGCCCGCGGCACCATCTACGACCGCAATATGAATGTGCTGGCCGTCAGCGCCGATGTGGAAAACGTCTGCATCGACCCCAACGAGCTGGCCCTCTCCGGCCAGGATACCGACGCGATCGCCGGGAGCCTCAGCGAGCTGCTGGACGTGGACAAGTCCCGAATCGTCAAGCTCATGGAGGACACCAGCTACCGCTACCAGATCGTCAAGCGCAAGGTGGAGCAGGAGGAGGCCGCCGCCGTCCGGGCGTATATCACCGAGGAGGAGATCACGGGGGTCTATCTGGAGCCGGACACCAAGCGCTACTACCCGGCGGGCGCGCTGGCCGCCCAGGTGCTGGGCTTTGTGGGCAGCGACAACACGGGGCTTGACGGCATCGAGGCCGCCTACGACAGCGTGCTCACGGGACACAGCGGCAAAATCGTCACGGCCAAGGGCAACTACGGCACCGAGATGCTCTACCATCACGAGACATACTATGACGCGGAAAACGGCAGCAGCATCGTGCTGACCATCGACCAGACGGTACAGCAGATCTTGGAGAAGCATATGCAGGAGGCCATCGTCCAGTACGATGTGCAAAACGGGGCCTTCGGCGTGGTGATGGACGTGGACACCGGCGAAATATTGGCTATGGCCACCCTGGGAAGCTATGACCCCAACAACTACGCGGAGATATACGACACCGAGCTGCTGGCGGAGCTGGAGCGGCAGTACCGGGAGGCCATGGAGGCGGAGGGCGAGGAGCAGGAGGCGCTGCTGTCCGCCTACAATACCGCAGTGGCCAACGCGCGGCTCCGGCAGTGGCGCAACCGGGTCATCTCCGACGGCTATGAGCCCGGCTCCACCTTTAAGAGCATCACCCTGGCGGCGGCGCTGGAGGAGGGGGCCGTGACCCTCGGCAGCAGCTTCTATTGCAGCGGCAGCACCACCATCAAGGGCCGCACCAGGGCTCTGCACTGCTGGAAAACGGCGGGCCACGGCCAGCAAAGCACTGCCGAGGCCCTGCAGAACTCCTGCAACGTGGCCTTCGCCCAGATCGGCATCGCCCTGGGCGGCGAAAAGCTCTATGAATACGTCCAGCGGTTCGGCCTGACGGAAAAGACAGGCATCGAGCTGGGCGGCGAGGCCAGCGGCATCTTCTTTGATGAGGCGACGCTGGCAAATCCCGACAGCTATGCCTCCCTGGCCTCGGCGGCCTTTGGTCAGACCTTTAAGATCACGCCGCTGCAGCTTGTCCGGGCCATCGCTGCGGTGGTCAACGGCGGCTACCTGCTGGAGCCCCATGTGGTCAAGGAGGTCCTGGATGACGAGGGAAATGTCATCGAGGAGACGACCCGGACGGTGCTGCGGCAGGTCATCAGCCAGGAGACCTCCGCCGCCATGTGCGAGCTGCTGGAATCCGTGGTGTCCCAGGGGACCGCAAAAAACGCCCAGATTGCCGGCTATCGCATCGGCGGCAAGACCGGGACCTCGGAGAAGATCGACGTGTACGACGAGAACGGGGATCCCGTGGAGGACAAGATCGTGTCCTTTGTGGGGATCGCGCCCATGGATCATCCCCGGTATATCGTGCTGGTGGCCCTGGATACGCCGTCCCAGGAGACGGGCTACTACATATCCGGCGGGCAGATGGGCGCGCCCACGGTCCGGGATGTGCTGGCGGATATTCTGCCCTATCTTGGGATCGAACCGGACTACAGCCAGGAGGCGGCGGCTCTGACGGACGTGTCCGTGCCGGATCTGACCGGCATGACCGCCCAGGAGGCCCGCGAGGCCCTGGCGGATAAGGGCCTCAGCTACCGCTCCCGGGGGGAGGAGGAGACCGTGACGGGCCAGGTACCCGCTGCGGGCGCCATCATTCCCGGCGGCAGCGAGATCGTCCTCTATTTCGGGGAGGAGCAGCCGGAGGAGACCGTGTCCGTGCCGGATGTTCTGGGGCAGGACGCGGAAACGGCCAACCGTCTGCTGACGGAGCGGGGCCTGTATATGAAAATCATCGGCGCGACCGGAGCGGAGAGCACCATCGTGGCCGTGACCCAGACGCCGGAGGCCGGAACGGCTGCGGAGCCGGGGACCGTGGTCCAGGTGGAATTTTCCGATCTGAGCGCAAGAGACTGAGATGCACGCCTGCCGCGCTCCCGGCGCGTGGAAGGGCGAAGGCGTCAAATTCCGGTATAAGGAGATAGAAGCTGTGAAATTATTGGATATTTTGGACGGGATCGCGGTGCTGTCCGCCACGGCGGATATGGAGCTGGAGGTTTCGGGCATCGCCTATGATTCCCGGACGGTGCAGCCGGGAGAGCTGTTCGTGGCGGTGACGGGCTACGCCTCCGATGGCCACCGGTTCATCCCCATGGCGGCGGAAAAGGGCGCTGCGGCGGTGCTCTGCGAGCGGCGGCCGGAAACGGACATTCCCTATGTCCAGGTGGAAAACACCCGGCTGGCCCTGGCTCTGGCGTCGGCGAATTTCTTTGGCCGGCCCGCCGGGCGGATGAAGTTCATCGGCGTCACCGGGACCAACGGCAAGACCACCACCACCTATCTCCTGAAAACCGTCCTGGAAAAGACGCTGGGCGCCAAGGTGGGCCTGGTCGGGACCATTCAGAATATGATCGGGGACCAGGTGCTGGAGACGGAGCGCACCACGCCGGAGTCCTATGAGCTGCAAAAGCTCTTTTCCCAGATGGCCCGGGCGGGCTGCACCCATGTGGTCATGGAGGTGTCCTCCCACGCCCTAGCGCTGGACCGGGTGGCCGGGGTCCATTTTGACGTGGGCCTGTTCACCAATCTGACCCAGGACCATCTGGACTTCCACAGGACCATGGAGGAGTACCGCAGGGCCAAGGCGCGGCTGTTCCGGATGTGCGACAGGGGCGTCTACAACGCCGACGACGGCGCGGCGGAGCAGATCATGGCCGAGGCCACCTGCAGCGCGCTGACCTTCGGACAGCACACGGCGGCGGACCTGACGGCGGAAAGCGCTGTGCTCCATGCCGACAGCGTGGCGTTTACGGCGCGGTACCGGGAGGAGGCGGTCCGGGTCCGTCTGGGGATCCCCGGCGGATTTACGGTCTACAACGCCCTGGGGGTCCTGGGGGTGGCGCTGGCGCTGGGCATCCCGCTGGAGGCGGCGGCCCGCGCACTGGAGACGGCCCAGGGGGTCAAGGGCCGCGTGGAGGTGGTTCCCACACCGGGAACGGACTACACCGTGCTCATTGACTACGCCCACAGCCCCGATGGATTGGAAAATGTGCTCAGCTCCGTTCGGGGCTACTGCAAGGGGCGGCTCATCGCGGTCTTTGGCTGCGGCGGGGACCGGGACAACACCAAGCGGCCTATTATGGGCCGGATCGGCGCGAGCCTGGCGGACATCGCGGTGATTACCTCCGACAATCCCCGGACCGAGGACCCCAATCAGATCATCGACCAGATCCTCTCCGGCATCCCGGACCGGAGGAACTGTGTGGTGGAGGAAAACCGCCGGAAGGCCATCCGGAAGGCCATGGCCATGGCAAAAAAGGACGACATTATCGTGCTCTGCGGCAAGGGGCATGAGACCTATCAAATTCTGGGTACGGAAAAGACCCATCTGGACGAGCGGGAGGAAGTCGCCGCTGCGCTCCGGGAGCAGGAGGGACGTAAACAATGAGACCCACAACACTCAGGCAGATCGCCGCATGGTGCGGCGGCACGGTGGAGCCGGAAATGGAACAGGTCACGGTGTCCAGCCTCAGCCACGATTCCAGGGAGACAAGGGCGGGCGCGCTGTTCTTCGCCCTGACCGGAGAGCATGACGGCCACAGCTACATTTCCGCGGCCAAGGCAGCGGGGGCCGCCGCGGCGGTGGTGAGCCGTGCGGTGGACGCGGAGCTGCCCCTGGTGATGGTGGAGGACACCCGCAAGGCCCTGCGGGACATCGCCGCCGCCTATAAGGAGACGCTGGACTGCCAGACCGTCGCCATCACCGGCAGCGTGGGCAAGACCACGACCCGCACGATGGTCCAGGCGCTGCTGTCGCGGAAGTACCGGACCTGCGGCACGGTGAAAAACTACAACAACGACATTGGCCTGCCCGTGACCCTGGGCCTGGTGGAGCCGGACTGCCAGATGCTGGTGCTGGAGATGGGTATGAACCACTTTGGCGAGATGCGCCAGCTCACCGCCATCGGGCGGCCCGACGTGGTTATCATCACGAATATCGGCAGTATGCACATCGAAAACCTGGGCAGCCGGGAGGGGATCCTCAAGGCCAAGCTGGAAATACTGGAGGGCCTCCAGCCGGGCGGGACCTGCTTCTTCAACGGCGACGAGCCGCTGCTCTGGGACCTCCGGCACGGCGAGAAGAAGATACAGTATTTCGGCCTGGAGAACCAAAGCTGCGACCTCCGGGCGGTGGATGTGGAGCTGATGGAGAACCGGTGCCGTTTCCATGTCCGGGGCATGGGCCACGACTTCCCGGTGGAGCTGGCCGTGGGCGGCCTCCACAACGTACATAACGCCATGGCGGCCATCTCCGTGGCGCTGTTCTACGGGGTGCCGGAGACGGAGATCCAGGCGGTCATGGCCAGCTATGTCAACACCAGCCGGCGGCAGCAGACCATCCACTGGGGCGGCTACACCATCATCGACGACACCTACAACGCCGGGCCCGAATCCACGGAGGCGGCGCTGCGGGTCCTGAAGGACACCAGCGGTCAGGGGGAGAGCTGCAAGCATATCGCCGTGCTGGGGGATATGCTGGAGCTGGGGAACCACGCCAGCGGCGAGCACCACCGCATTGGCCGGGTGGCAGCCTACATGGCCGACCTGCTTCTGACCTACGGCCCCCTGTCCATCCACACGGTCCATGGGGCGCTCACCGGCGGCATGGGCCTGCGAAACGCCATGAACTTCACCAGCCAGGAGGAGCTGCTCAATGTGCTCAAAAGCCGCGCCAAGCCCGGCGATGTGCTGCTGTTTAAGGGCAGCCATGGAATGCACATGGAGGAGATCCTGGAGAAATTCATGCAGGAAGACGAACCAGTCGGAGGATTTTAGGATATGCAAAGTATCGTGACCTGTATTCTGGCCTTTGTGGTCAGCACCGTGGCCGGGCGGTTTATCATCCCGGCGCTGCGGGCCCTGCACGTGGGCCAGAGCATCAAGGAGATCGGCCCCGTCTGGCACAACGCCAAGCAGGGGACGCCCACCATGGGCGGACTGATCTTCATCCTGGGATGCCTGGTGTGCGTGCTGGCGGCGATCCCCGCCATCGCGGGCGGCGACATGACCTATCTGCTGGTGTATGTGTTTTCCCTGGTCTTTGGCGGCATCGGCTTCCTGGACGACTACATCAGCGTGAAGAAGAAGCGCAACATGGGTCTGACAGAGCTGCAAAAGCTGCTGCTCCAGCTGGCGGCGGCGGCCCTGTATCTGGTGGTGCTGCGGCGCATGGGGCATCTGACCTCGGAGCTTTATATCCCCTTTGTGAATGTCAGCGTCACGATTCCCTGGATCCTGTACCTGATTTTGAGTATCTTTATTGTGGTGGGAACCGTAAACGCCGTGAATATCACCGACGGCGTGGACGGACTCAGCTCCAGCGTCACCGTTCCGGTGATGGTGTTCTACAGCCTGATCGCCTGGAAATGGGGACAGCTCGGCGCGTCGCAGTTTGCCGCGGCCCTGACGGGCGGACTGCTGGGCTTCCTGGTCTATAACCACCATCCCGCCAAGGTGTTCATGGGGGACACCGGATCGCTGTTTCTGGGCGGCGCGGTATGCGGTCTGGCCTACGCGCTGGATATGCCGCTGATCCTGATCCTGGTGGGTATCATCTATATCGCGGAGACCCTCAGCGACATCATCCAGGTGACGTATTTCAAGCTGACCCACGGCAAGCGCATCTTTCGGATGGCGCCCCTCCACCACCATCTGGAAAAGGGCGGCTGGAGCGAGGTCAAAATCGTGGCGGTATTCACGTCCATCACCGTTGTATTCTGTGTCCTGGCCTATCTGGGGGTCATGGGCCGCTTTTGACGCAATAGAAGGAGGAGCCATGAGAAACCCTCGGCTGCCGGACGTTGAAAACCAGGACCGGGAGAGCCTTGTGGACCTGCCCTTCCTGCTGCTTACCATCGTTTTGACGGCCCTGGGCCTGCTGATGATCTATTCCGCCAGCTATGCCCGCGCCCTGTACGAGACCGGGGACAGCGCCTATTTCTTCAAGCGCCAGATGGTGTTCTCCTGCATCGGCGTGGCCGCCATGCTCGCCGTCAGCCGCATCCGGCCCGCCCTGGTCCGAAAGCTGGCCTTTCCGGTGCTGGGCGCGTCGGTGCTGTTTCTGGTGCTGGTGTTCGTGCCGGGGATCGGCCAGTCGGAGAACGGCGCCACCCGCTGGGTGCGCCTGGGCATCTCCTTCCAGCCCTCGGAGCTTGCCAAGCTGGGGGTCATTCTCAGCTATGCGGCCCTGATTGCCGCCTTTCAGGAGAAAATGGAGACCTTCCGCTGGGGCATCGCGCCGTTTGCCGCCATTCTGGCGGTGATTGTGGTCCTGCTGCGGCTGGAGCCGCACAACTCCGCCATTGTCATCATCGCCTGCACCGCAGGAGCCATGCTGTTTCTGGGCGGTGTGAAGTACCGCTGGTTCGTCCTGGGCGGCAGCGTGATGCTGCTGGGGCTGATGGTGATCCTGGGCGCGGGCGGCTATGAGGCGTCCCGCATCACGGCCTGGCAGGACCCCTTCTCCGACCCCACGGACGACGGATACCAGATCATCCAATCTCTCTATGCCATCGGCAGCGGCGGCCTCCTGGGTCTTGGCTTCGGCCAGGGCCGGCAGAAGTACCTGTATTTGCCGGAGGAGCACAACGACTACATCTTCGCCATCGTCTGCGAGGAGCTGGGGCTGGTGGGGGCGCTGGCGATTTTGACCCTCTATGCCCTGCTGATCCTTCGCGGCTACTTTATCGCCATGCACATCCGGGACCGGTTTTTGTCCCTGACCGTGGCGGGAATCACGACGCTGACGGCCCTGCAGGTGTTTTTCAACATCGGCGTTGTGACGAATCTGCTGCCCTCCACAGGCATCTCCCTGCCCTTTTTCAGCTATGGCGGAACGGCGCTGCTGATACAGCTTGGGGAGATGGGGCTGATCCTGGGGGCCTCCCGGCAGTGCTCGGCCGGATTTTTATAATGCTAGGGGTGAAAGCATGAATGTGATATTTACCTGCGGCGGCACCGGGGGCCACATCAGTCCGGCGATTGCCGTGGCGAATCTGCTGAAGGAGCGCCGCCCGGATACGGACATTCTGTTCGTGGGCGCGGACGGCGGCATGGAGTGCGACCTGGTGCCAAGAGCGGGCTTCCGGATGGAGACCGTGCAGATCGCCTCCTTCTGGCGGAAGCCCACGCCCAGGAACATCCTCCACAACATCCGGTCCGTGGAGTATATGTTCACCAGCCGGCGCAGGGCGGACCAGATCATCCGGGAATTTCAGCCCGATGTGATCGTGGGGACCGGCGGCTATGCCAGCTATCCCATGCTGCATCAGGGCGCCCGGCGGGGGATCCCCACGGCGGTCCATGAATCCAATGCCGTTCCGGGCCTCACCACCCGGCTGGTCATGGACAAGGTGGACCGGGTGATGGTGTCCTTCGAGGAGAGCAGGAGCTGCTATCCCCACCCTGACAAGGTCCGGGTGGTGGGGATGCCGGTCCGCAGCGAATTTTTGTTCACAGAAAAGGCCCGCGCCAGGGAGCAGCTGGGCCTGGACCGGCGCCCGGTGGTGGTGAGCTATTGGGGGTCCCTGGGGGCCAGGGAGATGAATAAGAAAATCGCCCGGTTTATGGCCCTGGAGTGTCAGGCGGGTATGCCCTGGCAGCACATCCACGCCACGGGCAGCTACGGCTGGGCCTGGATGCCGGACTATGTGAAGGAGCAGGGCGTGGACCTGGAGAGCTCCCCGGCACTGGATATGCGGGAGTTCATCTACGATATGCCCACGGTCATGGCGGCGGCGGACTTAGTGATCTGTCGGGCGGGCGCAGCCACCATCGCGGAGGTGGCGGCGGCGGGCAAGCCGGCCATCTTTGTGCCGTCCCCCAACGTCACCGACAACCACCAGGAAAAGAACGCCCGGATACTGGAAGGCCATGGGGCCGCCGTGGTGCTCCGGGAGGCGGAGTGCGACGGGGACCGGCTCTATCAGGCGGCGGCGGAGCTGCTGGAGAACCGGGAGGGCCTGGCGGCCATGAGCCGGGCGGTCCAGACGATGGCGGTACCGGACTCCGCCCAGAGAATTTACGACATCATCATGGAGCTTTCACGCAGCTAGGAAAAGGAGCGCGCCATGTCAAAGCAAACCCGAAATAATGCCAGAAAAAAGCGCCCTGCCGAAGTCTCGACGGCCAAGCCCGGCAGCAGACGCTCCGGCGCCGAAAAGAAACAGACCGAGCGCACGACCAAGAGCCAGCGGGCCTATCTCCGCCAGCTCCGGCTGGAGCAAGCCCAGCAGAGCGGCGAACAGAGCCTCCGTCAGCCGGGAATCCCCATGTGGGGCAGAATGTTGATTGCCGTGGCGGTGGTGCTGGCGCTGATGCTGGTGTTCTTCCGGGTGACGGAGTTCGAGGTCAGCGGCAACGTCCGCTACACCGCCCAGGAGGTGGCCGATGCCAGCGGGATCACCGAGGGGGACGTGCTCATGGGCGTCAGCAAGGTCCAGGCCGCCAGCCATATTCTTGTCAAGCTGCCCTATGTGGAGCAGGTGACGGTGGAAAAGGTCCTGCCGGGTACCGTGCGGTTCACGGTCCGGGAGTGTCAGGCGTTTGCGGCGGCCACCTCGGAATTTGGAACGATCTGGCTGATGAATCAGGAGGGAAAACTGCTGGAGGAGCTGGATGAAGACGCGGAAACTGCATATCCTGTCATTACGGGTACCGTGCTGGAGCTGCCGCTGGCCGGAGGGAACGCCAGCTTCCAAAGCGAGGAGAGGGGCAGTCTTGCCATGGAAGTGGCCGCCGCCGTGGAAAGCGCGGGACTTCAGAGCCAGATTCAGAGCATCGACGTCACCAGTCTCACAGGCGTTACCCTGGTCTATCAGGACCGCATCGAGGTCCTGCTGGGGGACGGGTCGGACCTGGAATACAAGCTGGCGTATCTGCTGGGCGCGGCGGAGGAGCTGGGCGACAGCGCACGGGGAACCCTGGATCTGAGCTTTTCCTCCCGGCAGCAGGCGGTGTTCCATCCGTTGGCCTGATGGCCGGAAAAGCTCCAAATGATGGAAATTAAAAAATTTTTGCGCTTTTTGCGGCTTAAAAATGTGGAAAAATCAAAAGTTGCTATTGACCCGGAGAAGCTTTCGCGCTAAAATAGAACAAAATAGCTTCTTTGCGCGTAGATGCGTGTGAATAAAGTACTTAGGAGGAAAAACTTATGAGCGAATCCTATCCAGAGAGAGTTGTCGCCATAAAGGTCATCGGTGTTGGCGGCGCAGGCAACAATGTTGTCAACCGCATGATCGAGGCCGGTGTACAGGGCGTAGATTTTATCGCTGTCAATACCGATAAGCAGGACCTCAATAAATCCAAGGCCAAGGAAAAGGTCCAGATCGGCGAAAAGCTCACCGGCGGTATGGGCGCGGGGTCGAAGCCGGAGATCGGCAAGAAGTCTGCGGAGGAGAGCCGTGCGGCCATCGCCAAAATGCTGGAGGGGACCGACATGGTGTTCATTACCGCCGGCATGGGCGGCGGCACCGGCACCGGCGCGGCTCCTATCATCGCGGATATTGCCAGGGAGAGCGGCGCGCTGACGGTGGGCGTCGTGACCAAGCCCTTTAAGTTCGAGGGCGCACGTCGGATGGCGCAGGCGGAGGAGGGCATCTCCAATCTGGCCGACAAGGTGGACTCCCTAATAATCATCCCCAACGACCGGCTCAAGTATGTCACCGATCAGAAGATCACCTTTGCAAACGCCTTCGGCATCGCCGACGACGTGCTCAAGCAGGCGGTCAGCTCCATCTCCGAGCTGGTGGGCTACTCCGAAAACGTGATGATTAACCAGGACTTCGCCGACGTGTCCGCCATCATGCGGGATGCGGGCCGTGCACATATGGGCGTCGGCACCGCCTCAGGCAAGGAGAAGGCCACGGCTGCGGCTATGGCCGCCGTGTCCTCGCCGCTGCTGGAGACCTCTATCAACGGCGCCATGGGTGTGCTCATCAACGTCTGCGGCGCGCCGGATATGGAGCTGGAGGACGTGGAGACCGCTGCCAACATCGTCATGGAGGCCGCCAATCCCGATGCCAATATCATCTTCGGCGCAACCTTTGACGAATCCCTGGAGGATGCCCTTCGGGTCACGGTTATTGCGACGGGCTTTGACGACACCGGCGTCAGCGGCGTCTATACCACCGCCGCGGAAAAGGCCAAGGCGGAGCCGGAGGCTCCCGCCGGCCCCAATGTCTCCGACATCGACGAGATATTCCGCATCTTCAATCGGAAATAAACACATAGGAACGGACGCCGCCTTGAAATACCGATGTATTTTGAGGCGGCGCGTTTCCATTTTCAAGGAAGGACGTCTATGGCATCTGAAATCCAAATCGAGTCGTTTACCGTCACCAGCCTGGTGGTCACAGCCGCGATGTGCGTGGCGGCGCTGCTGGTGGCCTGGTATACGGTCCGGGACCGTATCCATCTCTCCCAGATCATTTTGGGCGTGTTTTCGTACATCCTGGTGATGCTGCTGGAAAACGTGCTGGACCTGATGAGCGTGAACCTGGGGCTGCCTCAGGAGGGGCTGGCCTATGGGGTGTACATGGCATTGTCGGTGGTGGTGGCCAGGGAGCTGGTCCGATTTGTGGCTATGCGCTACGGGGTCAGGGGCAATTTTAACAATACCGACGCCGCCATCGGCTTCGCGCTGGGCTTTGCGGGGGTGTATCTCGGCGTGTGCGCCGCGTATTACTTCAACTGCTATACCGTGGCGTCGGAGTTTACAAAATCCGGCCTGGAGACCTTTCTGGCCAACGCCGGGACGGATTCTGAGGAGGCGCTGAGCCTGCTGGAGCAGATCGCCGCCCAGAACGGCTGGCAGTTTGTGTTTACGGGCGTGAACCGGGTCTTTTACCTGGTACGGGAGATCGCGTTGAGCGTGCTGCTGTGGTATGCCCTGGCCGACGATGGAAAGCGGTGGTACCTGGCGCTGGTCCCGCTGCTGCATCTGGCGGCCATGGTCCCGGACGCCTTGTTCCAGGCGGGGCTTATGGAAAGCTCCTATGTCCGGGACGTGCTGACCTGCCTGATTTCCGGCGGCATCGCCTTTGTGGCGGCCCGGCAGTACAATGCCAGGGAGGACCAGGTTTCCCACTTCAAGGTGGAGCGCCTGCGGGCCAGACGGAGAAAATAACAATAAGAGGTGCTGCAATGCAAATTGCAGCCCTTTTTTTCGGAACAATGAACCTT
>CAZBOR010000037.1:8241-15049 GCA_964493585.1 uncultured Oscillospiraceae bacterium | reverse complement strand
TGAACAGGCACTCGGAGCGGTCGTCGCAGAACACGGCGGGCTTGGCCACGCCGACAGAGTTGATCTGGGTCTTTTCCACGGTGAGCTTGGAGTCCTTAAACGCGGCCATGACGGAGCCGTAGCCGGAGAAGTCGCAGACGTGCTTGCCATCGGACTTGGTGTTGAAATTCAGCACGGAGTTCCTGATGCTGTACTTGCCGCCCACGCTGACCACAGCGGAGAAGTCGTCGGAGGTGGAGTTGATGACCACGCCGTCCATGCCTTCGTTGGTGACTGTGCCGCCCTGGATGGCGCCCTTGACGGAGTTGGCCTCGTCCACGCCGCTTCCGTTGACCATGACGGCGGCACGGTATGGCTCGATGCCGCGCTGACCAAAGCTGGCAGGCTGCTCGGTCATGGGGGAGGTGACAACAAATTCCGCGCTGTCAGGATATTCCTGACCTGGCACATAGGAAACTTCTACGCCATCGACCAGCACAGTGACCAGCTTACCCTCTGGAGCAGTAAAGGTTTTCATGTAAAATCTCCTTTTTGATGAACTGCCGGCCCTTGGGCCGGAGGAAGCCATTTTGACTTCTAACAATGTTTAGTATACAGCCTTTTTCCCGGATTGGCAAGGGCTTCATGGGGGTGATTTGCGTGCTTTTCCACCCATATGTGCGGAAACGGACCCGCCGCACTATGGCGGCAGGCCCGTGGGATGCGATATTCAGCTCCGGTTGACGGAGGTGACGGTCTCGCCGTCGGCGGTGCGCTCGGTGGTGACGGTGAAGCCGTCGAAGAAGAGCGTGCCGATGTCGCCCGCGTCCGGGTCGTCCTCGTCGATGGGCTCATAGTCGGAGCGGGAGGGATAGCCCAGATCCGCGATGAGGCTGGACAGGGATTTTCCCACATAGTCCTCCACCTGATCGGCGGTGGCAGTGGATGCGGGAGCCGGAGGAGAGATCTCCGGGCTGGCTGTGGCGGTAGGGGAGGTGCTGGGGGACGTGGTGGTGGTCGAGCCGCCGTTGGAATTGGGCCTGGTGCTGGTGGTGGGCTTGGCACTGGCGGTTGTCTCCACCGCTGTGGTGGTCGAGGAGGTCTGGGCGTTGTTCTCCACCACGACGCCGGAGCTGGTACCGGAGGAGGTCTCAGGCGAATCCGGAGCGGTGGTGGTGGCTGCGGCGTTCGACGGCTCCGCGTCGATGTCGTTGTTTATCTCGCCAAAGGTCTCAATGCCCTCCGGGGCAGAGGAGACCTCTGTGGTGTCGCCGCAGGCGGCAAGGACCAGTACGGTCAGCGCCGCGAGGCAGAGTATCAAAAAACGGTGTTTGGTCATAAAAACCGCTCCTTTCTGGTCTGTTCGGTGGAATTTATATGGATTATACCACAACTTGAGCGATTTGAACAGACTAAAAATGAAAAAAGTGTAACAAAAAATAGCAAAATTTCGACAAGGCCCGCGCTTTTATGGAAGAGCGGGGCTACAGAGCGTGCAGGGCGTCAATAAACGCGGCGGTGTCGGGGGCGCGGAACAGGGCGGAGCCGGCCACCAGGACGTTGGCGCCCGCGTCGGTGCAGATACGCGCAGTCTCCAGATTCACGCCGCCGTCCACCTCCACCTCCGTGCCGGGAGAGCGGACGTCCAGGATCTTCCGAAGGGTACGGACCTTCGGCATCATATCCTCCATGAACCGCTGGCCGCCGAAGCCCGGCTCCACGGTCATGACCAAAATCATATCCATCAGGTCCATGTAGGGGTCCACCGCCTGTACCGGGGTCCCCGGCTTGATGGAGACCGCCGCCCGGACGCCCTTGGCCCGGATGCGCCGAAGGGCCTCCTGATTGTTGGCCTCCGTGTCGGCCTCCGTATGGATGGTGACGATGTCCGCGCCCGCGTCGCAGAACTGCTCCACATATCTCAGGGGACGGTCGATCATCAGATGAACGTCCAGGGGCAGCGCCGTGATATTGCGGATGGCCGCCACCACGGGGATGCCGATGGTGATGTTGGGGACAAAGACCCCGTCCATCACGTCGATGTGTACATAGTCCGCGCCGCACTGGGCGATATGGCGGATGTCCCGTTCCAGATTCACAAAATCCGCCGAGAGAATTGAGGGGGCTACCTTGACCATATTGACCGCTCCTTTCCGCTCAGACCAGAGTGGCGGACGCGGGGACGATGCGGACGGAATAGCCCGCCTCCTCCAGCGCCGTCACGATGCTCTGCTTGTGGCTGTGTCCAAAGGCCTCCAGCGTCACCTGAAGCTCCACCTCCGCCTGACGGTTGATGGAGACAAACTGGTTGTGCTCCAGCTTGATGATATTGCCCTGCTGCTCCGCCACGATGCGGGCCACGGTGACCAGCTCGCCGGGACGGTCCGGCAGCATCACCGAGAAGGTGAACACCCGGCCCCGGCGGATCAGACCGTGCTGGATCAGGCAGCTCATGGTGATTACGTCCATGTTGCCGCCGCTGAGAATGGGTACCACGAATTTCCCCTGGCAGTCGATGTGCTGGAGGGCGGCCACAGTGAGCAGACCGGAATTTTCCACCACCATCTTGTGCTTTTCCATCATGTCCAGGAAGGTTTCCACCAGCTCGTCGTCGCTGATGGTGACGATGCCGTCCAGATTCTGCTGGACATAGGGGAACACCTTGTCCCCCACGGTCTTGACGGCTACGCCGTCGGCGATGGTGTTAACGGAGGGCAGGGTCACGGGATGGCCCGCCTCCAGAGCCGCCTGCATGGAGGCCGCGCCCTCCGGCTCCACGCCGATGACCTTCACGTTGGGGTTGAGCAGCTTGGTCAGGGTGGAGACGCCCGCCGCCAGACCGCCGCCGCCGATGGGGACCAGGATCATGTCCACATCGGGCAGATCCTTGAAGATCTCATAGGCGATGGTCCCCTGGCCCGTGGCCACGGTCAGGTCGTTGAAGGGGTGGATGTAGGTGAGGCCCTGCTCCTGAGAGAGCTGCTCCGCCACGGCTGCGGCCTCGTCGAAGCAGCCGCCCGCCATGATGACGTTGGCCCCATAGTCCTTGGTGTTGTTGACCTTCACCAGAGGCGTGGTGGTGGGCATGACGATGGTGGCGGGGACCCCGGCCCGCTGGGCCGCGAAGGCCACGCCCTGGGCGTGGTTCCCGGCGGAGGCCGTCACCAGGCCCCGGTCCTTCTCCTCCTGAGTCAGCGTGGAGATTTTATAGCACGCGCCGCGGACCTTGTATGCGCCGGTGATCTGCATATTCTCCGGCTTCAGGTAGACGCTGCCGCCGCAGAGCCTGGAGAAATGGGGACTGTAGACCAGACTGGTGTCCGAGAGAATGCCGGAGAGCAGGTCCCTGGCCTGACGAAATTCGTTGAGTGTCATAAAAAACCCTTCTTTTCAGCTTGATGAAAATGCCGCCGGAGGGCGGTAAACATTTTGTAAACACAGAAAAAACGTATGGAAATCATGCTTGGGAAGCAGTATAATAAGGCCATTCCATAGTATAATACGCGAAATCCCAGGTGTCAACCGTCAGCGCGGCCTTTTCCGCAGGCCGGGCGGAGCGCCGGAGGATGGATATTCCTTGACAGGAAGGGTCCGGCGCGGTACAATGGACCCGTTGGAAGGTGAATCAAATTGAAAACGATCAAACACAGGTCTGTAATTCCAATTTACATCGCCGCAGGGATATGGCTGCTGTGCAGTCTGCTGCTGCCGATGTACCGGCTGTGGCACTATCTGGTCTATGCTCTGGCGGCGGCGGTCGGCTTTTTCGTGGCCGGCCGGGTCTTTCCCGGAACGGTGGAGGAGGTGGAGCTGCCTCAGGCGCCGCCGGACTCCGGAGACCCGGAGGTGGACGCGCTGATTTTGCAGGGCCGCGAGCAGCTCCGGGAGCTGAAGGCCCTGGGAGACGCGGTACGCAGTCCGACGCTTCGGGCGCGGGCGGACGTGCTGGAGGACCTGACCGGAAAGATTTTTGCCGCGCTGGAGGAGGACACCTCCCGGCTGGGCCGGGCCAGGAAGTTTCTGAATTACTATCTTCCCACCACCGTCAGCCTCCTGGGCCGCTACCAGACGCTGGAGCGGCAGGGCGCGGGCGGACAGATCGCCGGAACCATGGAGAAAATCGAGGAGATGCTGGAAAAGGTGGAGACGGCCTTTCGCAAGCAGCTTGAAAACCTCTATGAGGCCGAGGCCATGGACATCTCCGCCGACATTCAGGTGATGCAGCAGATCATGGCCTCTGAGGGCCTTCTGGAGCAGAAATAACGACACGATAAAAAGGAGAGATCAACAATGGATGAGAAAATTCCCGAACTGACGCTGACCCCTGACCTGACGACGGCTCCGGAGCTGGAGCTGACGGTCCAGGAGGAGGCCAAGCCCGCCCCTGAGGCCGGCCCCGATCTCAGCGCCCTGACCCCGGCGGAGCAGAAGGCGGTGCTGGACTTTGCGGAAAAAATCGACCTGACCAATTCCGGCATGGTGCTCCAGTACGGCGCGGCGGCCCAGAAGAATATCGCCAATTTCTCGGAGTCCACCCTGAACAATGTCCGCACCAAGGACATGGGCGAGCTGGGAGACATGGTCTCCGCGCTGGTGGCGGAGCTCAAGGGCTTCTCCGCGGAGGAGGAGGAGAAAAAGGGCCTGTTCGGCAAGCTGAAAAAGACGACCAACGGTCTCCAGACCATGAAGATCAAATATGACAAGGCCGAGGCCAATGTGGACAAGATCGCCGGGCAGCTGGAGGCCCATCAGGTGACGCTGATGAAGGACATCGCCCTGCTGGACCAGATGTACGAAAAGAATCTGGAGTATTTCAAGCAGCTCACCATGTATATTCTGGCCGGGGAAAAGAAGCTGGCCCAGGAGCGCGCCACCACGCTGGTGGAGATGTACAGCAAGGCCCAGACCTCCGGCCTGCCGGAGGACGCCCAGGCGGCCAACGACTACGCCAATATGTGCGACCGGTTTGAGAAAAAGCTCTACGATCTGAAGCTCACGCGGGAGATCTCCATCCAGATGGGACCGCAGATCCGGATGATCCAGAACAACGACACGCTGATGACGGAGAAGATACAGACCTCTCTGGTGAACACCATCCCCCTGTGGAAGAGCCAGATGGTGCTGGCGCTGGGCATCAGCCACTCCAAGCAGGCCATGGAGGCCCAGCGGGCGGTGTCCGATATGACCAACAATCTGCTGAAAAAGAACGCCGATATGCTGAAAATGGCCACCATCGAAACGGCCAAGGAGTCCGAGCGGGGCATCGTGGACATTGAAACGCTCCAGCACACCAACCAGAGCCTGATTTCCACTCTGGACGAGGTGGTGCAGATCCAGACCGAGGGCCGCCAGAAGCGCAAGGAGGCCGAGGTGGAGCTGCGGCGCATCGAGGGCGAGCTGAAGCAGAAGCTACTGGAGGTGAGAGGCTAAGTGAAGAAGCTGCTGAAAAAGAGCGGCGCCGCCTATACGGTTCTGGCGGTCGTGGTGGTTTTCGGCGCGCTGTTTGGCACCTGGCGGAGCCTGACGGGACTGCGGAAGGATACCGCCGAGGCGTTCTATGTGGGCGTGGACGACAGCGGCTACGGCATTTCCACCAATCTGGATCTGCGGGTGGAGTACGCCCGAAACCTCTGCAAGATCGCCGCAGATTATGATGTGACGGCAGAGATCGATGCGGTGGAGGCGGCCTGCACGGAGTTAGAGGATGCAGAGGACTTTGACGAAAAATACGACGCCAACAACGCCCTGACGGACGCGGTGGATATGCTGAGCCTTGCGCTGCAAAGGCAGTCCCTGTCCCAGGAGGACGAGGGCTACCGTAAGAGCCTGACGGCGGACATCGCCTCCTACGAGATGAGGATTGACAAGCTGGCGACGGACTTCAACGCCGGCGTGCGGCAGTTCAACGGGGATATTATGGGCGGCTTCCCGGCCGGTGCGCTGGGGTCTGTCACAGGCGTTAAGGAATTGGAGGAATACGCATGAGGCGTTTACGGATACCGGCTGTGCTGCTGGCCGTACTGCTGCTGGCCACGCTGCTGGCGGCGCCGGTGCAGGCGTCCGGGATCGTTTCCGCGCCGGATGTGGCCAGCGGCATCTACTATGTGGACGACGCCCAGTGCCTCTCGTCCGCCACGCGGGACTATATCAACGGACAGAATATCGCGCTGACCAACGCCTGCGGCGGGCAGGTGGCGGTGGTGACGCTGGAATTTTTGAGCGACCTCAACTGCGAGGAATACGCCTATGAGGTCATGAACCAGTGGGGCGTGGGCGACGCGGACCAGAACAACGGCACGGTCTTTGTGCTGGTGACGGCGGAGAAAAAGTGCTGGATCACCACGGGCAGCGGCATCGAGGACGACCTTTCCGCCGGACGGCTGGAGACCATTCTGGAGGAGGCGTGCTATGACAGCCTGGACAGCGGAAATTACGACCAGGCGGTCTATGACACCGTGGCGGAGATTTTTTCCTGGTATGAGAGCTACTATGGCATCAACCTGAGCAATTATAGCTCCACCCAGGTGGTCAGCGGCGAAGCCGGCTTTGGCGGCGGCGCGGCCACGGTGGGCAGGACCATCGGCAGTATCCTCCGGAGCATTCTGAGCATCATTGTGCTGCTGATCGTGCTGGCGATTGTGATTATCGCCGTGATCGGCTCCATGTTCCGGCCGAGGTGGTTCTGGTGCGGCGGCCCCAGAAGGCCCCGCGCACCCAGAGGTCCCAGAGGTCCCAGAGGCCCCAGAGAACCCAGAGGCCCCGGCCCCAGAGGTCCCGGCGGCAGCTTCGGCGGCGGACGCGGGGGCTTCGGCGGCGCGGGCCGCAGCGG
>CAZBOR010000037.1:0-8141 GCA_964493585.1 uncultured Oscillospiraceae bacterium | reverse complement strand
GCGGGGGCTTCGGCGGCGCGGGCCGCAGCGGAGGCTTTGGCGGCAGCGGCGGTCATGGCGGCGGCAGCTTTGGCGGCGGCGGCGGTCATGGCGGCGGCGCGGGCCGCAGATAGGGGCCCCGTCAGCCGGAAAAGAAAAGGACATGGACCAGAAACCGGGCATGGTTTCTGGTCCATTTTGATCGCGCCGCAGGCACGTTAAAATCGTATCAGTCCTCCGTGCGGAGCACGGCGATGCCCAGGTCCCGGAGCTGCTCCGGGGAGACCGTGCCGGGGCAGCCGGTCATGGGCTCGGTGGCGTTTTGCAGCTTGGGGAAGGCCACCACGTCCCGGAGGCTCTGGGAATCGGTGAGCTGCATGACAATGCGGTCCAGGCCCAGGGCCATGCCGCCGTGGGGCGGCGCGCCGTAGCGGAAGGCGCCGGTCAGGAATCCGAACTTGGCCTGGGCCTCCTCCTCGCTGAGACCCAGCAGATGGAAGATGCGGTCCTGAAGCGCCGGGTCCGTGACGCGGATGGAGCCGGAGGCCAGCTCGATGCCGTTGAGCACCAGGTCATAGCACTGGGCGCGGACCTCTCCCTTGCGGCTGTCGTCCTCCAGATAGGGCAGGCACTCCTCCATGGGCATGGTGAAGGGATGGTGCATGGCCACCCAACTGCCGGTCTCCTCGTCCCAGTCGAAGAAGGGGAACTCCACGATCCACAGCGGATGGAACCGGTTTTTGGGGATGATGTCCAGCTTTTTTGCCACGGTGATGCGGAGCTGGCCCAGGTGGGAGAGCCCCTGGTTGTACTTGGCGTCGGAGACGATCATAATGACGTCTCCGGGTTCGGCCCCGGCTCGCTGAAGGATGGCGTCCATCTCCGCCTCCGTCATGAACTTCTGGAAGGAGGAGGCGCGGGTGCCGTCCTCGTTCATGCGGACCCAGGCGATCCCGCCGCCGCCCATGCCCCGGACGTAGTCGGTGAGCCGGTCCAGCTCCTTCCGGGTCAGGACCTTGACGCAGCCCTTGGCGCAGATGCCGTGGACGCCGCCGCCGGCTTTCAGGGCGTTTTGGAACACGGCAAAGCCGCAGTCCTTCACCACATCGGCCAGGTCAAATATCTCCATGCCGTAGCGGGTGTCCGGCTTGTCTGTGCCGTAGGTCTCCATGGCCTCGGCGTAGGTCATCCGGGGGATGGGGCCAAGCTCGATGCCCATGGCCTCCCGGAACAGGCGGCGCATATAGCCCTCGCCCATCTCCAGCACGTCCTCCATGGTGACGAAGCTCATCTCCATGTCGATCTGGGTGAACTCCGGCTGGCGGTCCGCCCGCAGATCCTCGTCCCGGTAGCATCGGGCGATCTGGAGGTAGCGGTCAAAGCCGGCCACCATGGTGAGCTGCTTGTAGATCTGGGGGGACTGGGGCAGGGCGTAGAAGCGGCCGTTGTGGATGCGGGAGGGGACCAGGAAGTCCCGCGCACCCTCCGGGGTGGAGCTGATGAGCGTGGGCGTCTCGATTTCGATGAAGCCGTTTTCGTCGAAATAGTCCCGCGTGATCTTGGCCACCTTGTGCCGGAACATCAGCTTCTTCTGCAGCTCCGGGCGGCGCAGATCCAGATAGCGATACTGGAGCCGCAGAGTCTCATTGGCGTTGCACCCGTCCTCGATGGCAAAGGGCGGGGTCTCGGAGCGGCCCAGCAGCCGGACCTCGGATACATACAGCTCCACATCCCCGGTGGGGAGCTTTTTGGATTTCGCCTCCCGCTCCCGGAGGATTCCGGTGGCGGCCACCACATATTCGCTCTTAAAGGAGGCGGCCTTTTCAAACACCGCCGGGTCGGTGGCGTCGTCAAAGGCAAGCTGCAAAATGCCGGTCCGGTCCCTCAGGTCGATGAACATCAGTCCGCCCAGATCGCGGACCCGCTGGACCCAGCCGCATACGCTGGCGGTCTGGCCCACATGGGCCATACGGAACTCCCCGCAGTAGCCGGTGCGGGTAAAGCCTTGAAGATTGTCCATGAAAAAACACTCCTTGTGTATAATCTGATATTAACCCTTGTCCTGGATGACGGCTTCCTGGGGGCGGGCGCGCAGCTCCGCCGCGATAAGGCCGATGGCCTCCTCCGTGGAGACCGTGACCTGCTCCCCGGTGCTGAAATTCTTTACGGACACCTTGCCCAGGGCGATCTCGTCCTCGCCGATCAGGACGGCAAAGGGAATGCCCAGCCTGGCGCAGTAGGACATTTTTGCCTTGAATTTCTTTTGCTCCCCATAGAGCTGGGTGCGGATGCCGGCCTCCCGCAGGGCGGTGGCGGCGGCGATGGCGGGCGCCAGGTCCCCGGTCATGGGCAGCACCAGGGCATCGGCCGGAGCTGTGCCGCCGCCGGACAGATAGCCCTGCTCCTCCAGCACATAGAACAGCCTCGTCACGCCGATGGAGATGCCAACGCCGGGCAGGCTCTTGTCGGTGTAATACGCCGCCAGATCGTCATAGCGGCCGCCGGAGCAGATGGAGCCGATCTCCGGGTGGTCCAGCATGGCCGTTTCATAGACCGTTCCGGTGTAGTAGTCCAGGCCGCGGGCGATGGTCAGATCCACCCGGAAGTTCTCCTCCGGCACCCCAAAGGCGCCCAGATAGTTTACCACGGTGGAGAGCTCCTGATAGCCCTGATCGAACAGCTCGTTTTTCCCCAGGTAGCCCGCAAGACTGCTTAATACCTCCTGATTCGAGCCGTTGATGGCGATGAACCTCAATATTTCGTCGGCGGCGCTTTCCGCAACGCCCACATCCTCCACGAGAACGGCCTTGACCTTTTCCGGGCCGATCTTGTCCAGCTTGTCCACGGTCCGCATGACCTCGGCGGACCTGTCGCCGAGCCCCAGCATGGCGTAAAACCCGTTCAAAATCTTCCGGTTGTTGACCCGAATCTGGAACCGCCTCAGTCCCAGCCGGGAGAAGGTCTGGTAGATGATCGAGGGAATTTCCGCCTCGTTCAGGATGTCCAGCCTGCCGTCGCCGATGATGTCGATGTCCGCCTGATAGAACTCCCGGAACCGGCCCCGCTGGGCCCGCTCTCCCCGGTAGACCTTGCCGATCTGGAACCGGCGGAAGGGGAAGGTCAGGTCCCCGTAGTGGAGGGCCACATATTTCGCCAGAGGCACCGTCAGGTCAAACCGCAGGGCCAGGTCGCTGTCGCCCTTCTGGAACCGGTAGATCTGCTTCTCCGTTTCGCCGCCGCCCTTGGCCAGCAGGATCTGGGCGTCCTCGATGATGGGCGTGTCCAAAGGGGTAAAGCCGTAGAGACTGTAGGTTTCCCGCAGGACCTCCATAAACTGCTCCATCTGGAGCTGCTTCTTCGGCAGCAGCTCCATAAACCCGGAGAGGGTGCGTGGTCTGATTCTGTCCATATCAAAAATCCTTTCTGATTGTTTTTCGACGCCCTCCTCATACGAAGCATCCATATCAAAGGGAAGGGCCTGCCGCGCCGGGAGAAAATAAAACACTCCCGTCCCCTTGGGACGAGAGCATAGACGCTTCGTGGTGCCACCCAATTTCGGCGGGATGTGCCGCCCTTTTCTCCCCGTCTGGTGGGGACGCCCTGCGACTTCGGCCATGGCCTTATACGCCCGCTCCGAAAATGTCCTTCCCGGCGGCTTCTGTACGGGCTTTCAGCCGATGGCCCGCTCTCTGTGACAGAAAAAAGCGCCGGTACTGCTTTTTCATCCTCGCGTTGCTGCCATTTTAGTACAAAACCGGGCGTTTGTCAATCCGAATACCGATAAAATTTGCCCCACCGGGGCCGAAAGTTTTTGCATAAATCCATCTCCGTGGGAATAAGCTGTTATGAGACGAGCGTATTATGGAAGGACAGGATCAGGGAGGCAGATGTATGGCAGAAGCAGGAAGGGACGAGCTGCGCGTGGCGGCGGCCCACCGTCTGACGCTGGAGGACCGGGGACGGCTGACCGTCACCGGCGTCGCGGACGTGGGGAGCTTTGACGAAACGGCGGCGGTGCTGGAGACCTCGCGGGGAACGCTGATTCTCCGGGGCAGGGACCTCCATGTGGAGCAGCTCAGCCTTGGCTCCGGGGAGGTGCGGCTCACGGGGCAGGTGGACAGCATGGTCTATGAGGAGAACCGGGAGACGCAGGGCGGCTTTCTGGCCCGGCTGTTCCGGTGACGGTGGAGCTTGGCCGCCAGACCTGGGAGTTCTTTCTGGCGGCGGGACTGGGCTTGGGCCTGGGGGTGCTCTATGACCTGGGACGGGGCATACGGCGGGAGCGGCCGCGGCTGACACCGGCGGTGGACATAGGGTTTGCTCTGTGCTTTTTCCTGGGTCTGTGGCTCACCGCCATCTATACGGACGGGCTGCGGCTCTATCAGGCCATGGGCTGCTTTCTGGGCGCGGCGGCATATTTTCTCACGGTATCGCCGCCGCTGCTGGGCCTTTGGCGGCGGGGACTTCGGGGTCTGGGACGTCTGGGGCGGCGCTGTGCGCTGCCGATGAAAAAAAGTGTGTATTTTTTGCGAAAAGTTGCGAAAAAACTCTTTCCATCTTCGGGGAAATGGGGTACAATAAAAGAAATACCATTATCACCGAAACGGCTGCGGGAAAAGCGGCGGTGAAGCGGCACGTCAAGCGGCTCCTGGCGGCGGCCCTGGGGGTGTATCTTGCCATGGGACTGGGCCGCACGGCCGGGGATCTGCTTTCCGCGGCGGAGCAGAGGGACAAGCTGGCATCGGACATTCAGCGGGCGGAGACCCGGATCCGGGAGGCGGAGGCCCAGCGCGCCATGACGGACGAGGAGGTCCGCCGGTGGGCGTGGAGGACGTATGGCATGACGGCCGGGGACGATGTGGTCTTTTTTGACGGAGGATATGGTGCGGAAAACAAAGGAGGATAAAACCTTAGTATGGAGCTTGCAGTAGGAGCAATCATGGAAGGAAAGGTCACTGGGATCACCAAGTTTGGCGCCTTCGTGGCCCTGGCCGGCGGAAAGACCGGCATGGTACATATCTCGGAAATCGCGCACGCATATGTCAGCGACATCAATGAGTACCTCACCGTGGGCCAGGAGGTCAAGGTCAAGGTCATCGCCGTGGACCCGTCGGGGAAGATCAACCTCTCCATCAAAAGGACCACGGAGCCGCCCCAGCGGCAGTCCCGGCAGGACAAGGGCCAGAGCGGCGCCCGGCGCTCCGGCGGCGATACCGGCCGCCGTCAGAGCAGTGCGCCCCGCCAGAGCGGTACGCCCCGCCAGAGCAGCGCTCCCCGCCAGAGTACGAAGGAGCCGCAGTCCTTTGACGATATGCTCAAGCAGTTTATGGCTGATTCGGACAGTAAGATCTCTTCCATCAAGCAGTACTCCGAGCACCGCACCAAAAATAAAAGACGTCAGTAAACGGGATGGGGCCTGCGGGTCCCGCCATGTTCCTTGGAGGGAATGTCACATGAAGGGGCTATTGCGCCTGACCACACTTGTTTGTATTCTTGGCCTGCTGGGGGGCTGCGGCCTTTCCAGCGGGATTCTGGACGTGTCGGGCGGCCTGCTGCAGGCCGCGGACGTGCAGGACACGGAGGTCCTGGAGTTCCAGGCGCCGCTGTATACCGATGCGGAGCCGGCCATATTATGGGGACGGGACCAGCTCGACGAGCACGCCCAGGCTGCCTATGACGCCATGAGCGAGGCCATCGCCTGTCATCAGGATACGCCGCTGGAGGTGGACGCGGACAGCCGGGAGATCGAAAAGATCCTGGCGGCCCTTCGCATCGACCATCCGGAATACTTCTGGTTCGACGGAGAGGCCACCTTTGTGACAAGCTCCCTGGCGGGCATTGAATACCGCACGGAGTGTACCTTCACCTATACCATGGACCTGGAGGAGATCCAGACGGCGCACCAGCAGGTCCAGCAGTATACGGCGGCCTGCCTTTCCTCCTCGGAGGTGGCCAGGGCGGAGACCGACTATGAAAAGATCATGGGGGTCTACCGCTATATCATCCGCAGCACCGACTATGTGCTCTCGGAGACAGACCAGAGCATCGTCAGCGTCATGGGCCGCCATGAGGCCACCTGCGCGGGCTATTCCCGGGCCTTCCAGTACCTTATGAGCCAGCTCGGCATCCCCTGCACCCTGGCCTTGGGCGAGGACGCCGGCGGGGACGCCCACGGCTGGAATATGGTCCTGTGCGACGGGAGCTGGTACCAGATGGACGTGACCTGGGGAGACCCGGTGGACTCCGAGGGGGAGCCTGGGACGAGCATCCAGTATACCTACTGTCTGATTACCGATCAGGAGCTGTACCGGGACCACACCCTGTCCTCGCCCATCCCCATGCCGATCTGCTATGACACGACCTGCAACTACTATGTCCGGGAGGGCCGCTACTTTGAGACCTGGGACGCGGCGCGCTATGGGGCGGCCATGACCGCTGCGGCGGAGCAGGGGGAGGACTGGTTCTGCGTGCGCTTTGCCTCCCTCAGCGCCTACGAGGCCGCCAGAGACGCCCTGTTCGGGGAGGAGCAGATATGGGATATGCTGGAGGACTGCGGCGTGTCCCAGACCCATGTGACCTACACCCAGAATGACCAGTTCTATGAGATTTCTGTCCTGCTGTCCTGAGCGGCGGCCGGCGAAGGAGGAAGCGTTTTGCTCTATATCCTTGTGATCGCGGCGCTGGTGGCTCTGGACCAGATCGTGAAATATCTGGTCAGGACCAACCTGCTGCTGGGAGAACGGATGGATCTGATTCCCCATGTGCTGGGCCTCACCCACATCCGCAACGACGGCGCGGCGTTTTCCATGCTGGTGGGCGCACGATGGTTCTTTGTGGTGCTGACGGTGGCCTTTGTGGTCTTTGCCCTGTGGGTGCTCTACCGGAAAAAGCTCACCCATCCCCTGGGACTTTGGACCTGGGTGCTGGTCATCGCCGGCGCGGTGGGGAACCTCATCGACCGGGTGCTCTACGGCTATGTGGTGGATATGTTCGAGGTGCTGTTTATGCGCTTCGCCATCTTCAACGTGGCGGATATTTATGTGGTGGTGGGCGGCATCGGCTTCTGCGTCTACTATGCCTTTTTTCACGACAAATGGACAAAAAAACAGGAGGATCCCCATGAAACTCCAATGTGAATCCGAAGGCGTCCGGCTGGACGCCTTTTTGGCGCGGCAGGACCTGGGCCTGACCCGCAGCGCCGTCCAGCGGCTGCTGGAGGAGGGCGGCATCCTGGTGAACGGAGCCGCCGCCAGAAAAAACTACAAAACCAGGGCGGGGGATACGATCCTGATCGAGCTGCCGGAGCCGGAGCCCATGGAGATCCTGCCGGAAAACATCCCTCTGGACATCTGCTATGAGGACAGCGACGTGGTGGTTGTCAACAAGCCCAAGGGCATGGTGGTCCACCCCGCGCCGGGCCACTGGAGCGGCACCCTGGTCAACGCCCTGCTGTACCACTGCCGGGACTCCCTGTCCGGCGTGGGCGGCGTCCTGCGGCCGGGCATTGTCCACCGCATCGACAAGGACACCAGCGGATTGCTGATCGTGGCGAAGAACGACGCGGCCCATCAGGCCCTGGCGGCCCAGCTCAAGGACCATTCCCTGTGCCGTACCTACGAGGCCGTTGCGGTGGGAGGGGTCCGGGAGGACAGCGGCGTCATCGACGCGCCCATCGGCCGCCATCCCACGGACCGCAAGCGGATGGCGGTGACGGAGCGGAACAGCCGTCCGGCGGTGACGCATTTTGAGGTGCTCCGGCGCTACCCCGGCTATACCCATCTGCGGCTCCGGCTGGAGACAGGCCGGACCCACCAGATCCGGGTGCATCTGGCCTGGAAGAACCATCCCGTTCTGGGAGACACGGTCTACGGCAGGGGGAAGGAGCTGGGCCTTGACAGCCAGTGCCTCCACGCCCGGAGCCTGACCTTCCGCCACCCCGGCACGGGAGAGCGGATGACGGTGTCCTGCGATCTGCCGGAGTATTTTCAGACGGTGCTTGCGAAGCTGGACAAACGGTAGAAAAGTGGATGGTCCAGAGGCCAAACAGACCATAGCGGCGGCTTGTCTCCGGAATGGGAGTGTGGTATCATAGAGGCATCATCAAGAAAGAAGGTTTGCTCTATGTCAACGATCAAGGGGATTATATATGAGCCTCCCGTGCG
>CAZBOR010000036.1:0-15141 GCA_964493585.1 uncultured Oscillospiraceae bacterium | reverse complement strand
TACGACGCCATCATCATGGACCCGCCCTCCTATGGCCGGGGGCCCTCCGGCGAGGTGTGGAAGCTGGAAAAGAACCTCTACGATTTTCTGAAGCTCTGCACCGGCGTGCTGTCCGAGGACCCGCTGTTTGTCATCATCAATTCCTATACCACGGGCCTTGCGCCGTCTGTGGTGGGCTATCTTTCGGACAGCCTGATTTCTGAAAAATATGGCGGGCATACCGTCTGCGACGAGCTGGGCTTGCCGGTGACCCGTTCGGGTCTGGTGCTGCCCTGCGGCGCCACGGGCCGGTGGACCAGGGAGGATTGAGCATGGACCAGGCAATTTCGGTGCGGGATGCGTCCTTTTCCTATGCGGAAACGGAACAGACGCCCGCACTGACGGTATTTGAACATTTGAATTTGACCATCGAACAGGGGACCTTTGTGGTGATCCTGGGCCACAACGGCTGCGGGAAATCCACCCTGGCAAAGCATTTTAACGCCATATTGCTGCCCTCGGTGGGGAAGGTGTATGTCTACGGAATGGACACCGGAGACGACAGCAACCTCATTCCCGTGCGGCGGTCCGTGGGGATGGTGTTCCAGAACCCCGACAACCAGATTGTCTCCAATGTAGTGGAGGAGGATGTGGCCTTTGCGCTGGAGAATCTTGGCGTTCCCACGGAGGAGATTCGGGAGCGGGTGGACGCGGCGCTGAAGGCCGTGGGGATGTATGAATATCGCCGCCACGCGCCGCATCTCCTCTCCGGCGGGCAGAAGCAGCGGGTGGCCATCGCCGGTGTGCTGGCCATGCGGCCCAAATGCGTGGTGCTGGACGAGCCCACCGCCATGCTGGACCCCGTGGGCCGGAATGAGGTGGTGGATACCATCCATGAGCTGAACCGGAAATTCGGCGTGACGGTGGTGCTAATCACCCACCATATGCGGGAGGCCATCGACGCCGACCGGGTGGTGGTCATGAACGACGGCGAGATCATTGCCGACGACACGCCCAAGCGTGTGTTCTCCCAGGTGGAGCTGCTGCGGGGCGTGGGCCTAACTGTGCCGGAGACCACAGAACTGATGTATACGCTCAACGCCCAGGGATGGGACCTGCCCCTGACCGCGCTGTCGGTGGAGGAGTGTGCACAGGCCATTTATCGGGCCGTTTGAGCGGAGTTACAGGGCGTCCCAGCGGAGGCTGCGCGGGACAGCCGGAGAGCAAGCAGCCGGAGGAAACAAAGTTGAGTCCGATCATTGAGACAAAAGCATTGACGCATATCTATTCCCAGGGGACGCCCTTTGAGCGCTATGCCCTGGAGAATGTGGATTTTCATGTGAACCAGGGTGAGTTCATGGGCATCATCGGCCACACAGGCTCCGGGAAATCCACGCTGATCCAGCATCTGAATGGTCTGCTGAAGCCCTCAGGCGGCCAGGTGCTCTTTGAGGGCAGGGACATATGGGGCGATAAACGCTTCACCCGGCAGGTCCGATTCCAGGTGGGGCTGGTGTTCCAGTACCCGGAATACCAGCTCTTTGAGGAAACGGTCTTTCGGGACATCGCCTTCGGGCCCAAAAACATGGGCTTGCCGGAGGACGAGATCAGGCGCCGGGTCCTGGAGGCTGCGGCCTTTGTGGAGCTGCCGGAGAGCATCATGGAGCTGTCGCCCTTTGAGCTGTCCGGGGGTCAGAAGCGCCGGGTGGCCATCGCCGGCGTCATCGCTATGGAGCCGAAGGTCCTGATCCTGGACGAGCCCACGGCGGGATTGGACCCCAGGGGCCGGACACAGATCTTGAGCAATATCCGCGCCTACCAGGCGGCCAAGGACGCCACGGTCATTATGGTCAGCCACTCCATGGAGGAGATCGCGGACAGCGTGGAGCGCCTGGTGGTGGTCAACGACGCCCATATCGCCATGGACGGTACGCCGCGTCAGGTCTTTTCCCACGCCAAGGAGCTGGAGGAGATGGGCCTGGCGGTGCCGCAGGTGACAAATGTGTTTCTGCGGCTCCGGGAGCTGGGGCTCCAGGTGGACACCTCCGTGTACACCACGGCCCAGGCAGTTCAGGCCCTTATGGCCCTGAAGGGAGGACGCGCCGAATGCTGAAGGATATTACCATTGGACAGTATTTCCCCGGCGACACGCCCATCCACAGGATGGACCCCAGGACCAAGCTCCTGGCGGTGGTGCTGTATATTGTTGCGCTGTTCACCTGCAAGGGCGTGGTGGGGTATCTCCTGGTGCTCTGCTATCTCATATCGGCGGTGCGGCTGTCTAAAATTCCGCTGAAAACCATTCTCAAGGGCGTCAAGCCCCTGGTCATCATTATTATATTTACGGCGTTTTTGAATATGCTCTATACGCCGGGGAACGAGCTGCTGCACATCTGGAAGCTGACGATCACAGACGCGGGCGTGAAAAACGCGGTGCTGATGATTGCGCGTATCATCATGCTCATCACCGGGACCTTTTTGCTGACCTATACCACCTCTCCCATGAATCTGACGGACGGCCTGGAGCGGCTGCTGGACCCGCTGAAAAAAATCAAGGTGCCGGTCCACGAGCTGGCGATGATTATGAGCATCGCGCTGCGGTTCATTCCCACGCTGATCGAGGAGACGGATAAGATCATGTCCGCACAGAAGGCCCGCGGCGCGGACTTTGAAACGGGAAACCTGCTGCAAAAGGCCAAGGCGCTGATCCCGGTGCTGGTGCCGCTGTTTGTCAGCGCCTTCCGCCGGGCCGACGAGCTGGCTACGGCCATGGAGTGCCGCTGCTACACCGGAGGCAGGGGCAGGACCCAGCTCAATCCTCTGCACTGGCACCGGCTGGACACGGTGGGGCTGTCGGTCAGCCTGCTGCTGATGGCGGGCGTGATCGCGTTGAGGTCCTTTGGGCTTTGAACGTAAGAGGAGGGGAGATATGCGGAATATTGCCATGGTCCTCACCTATGAGGGGACGGCCTACCACGGCTGGCAGGTGCAGAAAAACGCGGTGACGGTCTGCCAGACCATGGAGCAGGCGGCCTCCAAGATCATGGGCCACCGGGTAAAGCTCACGGGCTGCGGCCGCACGGACGCGGGCGTCCACGCCAGACGCTATGTGGCGAATTTCCACACAGACTCCAAAATCCCCGTGGACCGTATCCCCTATGCCATGAATACCCATCTGCCCCACGACATTGTGGTGCGGGAGGCATTTCCGGTGCCGGAGGCGTTCAACGCCATTGGCTCCTGCGTGAAGAAGGAATACACCTATCAAATCTACAACTCCCGCATCCGGGACCCGTTTTATGTAAACCGCGCCTGCTTCTATCCCAAGCATCTCGACGAGCGTCTGATGCAGCAGGCGGCGGACCGGTTTGTGGGGACCCATGACTTTGCGGCGGTACGCAGCGTCGGCACTGACGTAAAAAGCACCGTCCGCACAGTCCATTACTTCGATGTGGAGCGCCAGGGCGACATGATTTTGCTGAAAATCTGCGCCAACGGCTTTCTATATAATATGGCACGGGCCATGTCCGGCACCGTGGTCTACGCCGCCGAGGGGAAATTCCCGCCGGAGGCCGTGACGGAAATTTTAGAACAGGGCAACCGCACGGCGGCGGGTCCCACCATGCCGCCCGGCGGACTGTATATGACCAGACTCTGGTATGAATGTGGGGAGGTTTCCTTTGATGTCGGATGACGCCGTGCGCTTGCAGGGACGTCAAACAAAATGGAGCTATATCATGGCGCTGCTTCTGGCCGCGCTGGCAAGTCTCCTGGGCGCGCTGATCGCGTCCGGCGAGATCCCATCAGACATCGGGCTGTCAGGGCTTTGGAGCCGCGCGGAGACAGACGTGTGGATGACCATACCGGAGGAGGGGCGCTGCGCCGCCCTGGGAGAAAAGGTGCTGCTGGCCGGGAACGGCTATCTCGCAACGCTGGACCTGACAGACGGCTCGCTTCAGCAGGAGCCCTTGGATATGCAGGACCCTGTGGTACAGGCAAACGGCGGCTATGCCGCGGTCTATGAGCCATGCGGCGACACGCTGCTGCTTCTGGGAGAGAACGAAAGCTGGACGGCGGAGGTTCCCGCCGGCATCGACCTGGCGGTGGCCGGTCCCTGGGGACAGGCTGCGGTCGTGACAGCCGGCTCCGGCTATCTGACCGAGACAATCCTATACGATGCAGACGGTCAGAGGCTTGACGCCATCGGTCTGACGGACCAGGCCATGGTGCAGATGGTATACCTGGACGATGGCACGCTGGCCTCCTGCTGCGTGAGCCGGGAGGGACAGTGGTTCCTTCGCCTCTACGGTGCGGAAACCGGGGTCATTGCGCTGACGGCGATGGTCTATGATATGCGGTCATGGGGCCGGGGCGTTGCCCTCTGGACCAGCGAGGGCCTGACGTTCTATGACGGGTCCGGCACGGAAACATTCTCTCTGGCGCTGCCGCCGGACCGGGTGCTGGACTGGGACTGCGGCGATGTGGCGGCGGTGCTGGTGCGGCGCATGGGACGCTATCAGGTGCTCACTGTGTCCCCGGAGGGGCAGCTTTGGGAGAGTGAATTGCTTTCCGTGCGGCCCCGGCAGCTATTGGCAGTGGGCAACAGGGTCTGTACCCTTGACAGCGAGGCACTTCTGGTCTATGATAACAGTAGCGGATTTCGCCGGGACCTGCGCGGCGGGCAGACCGTGGAGCTGGTCAAGGCAGAGGACGCCGTCCTCCTGGTGGGAGACGGGGAGCTGCTCTATACAAGACTTTCGTAAATTACAGCCGCCTATGGCTGAACCAATTATAAATCAGTATCAAGACCGGAAACGGCGTAAAAGGAGAAACATTATGCGTCCAACTCTGTGCAGCAGATGCAAAAAGAACTATGCAGTGATTTTTATCACAAAAATTGAAAACGGAGAGACAAAAAACGAGGGCCTGTGCTTGAAATGCGCGCGGGAGCTGGGACTTCAGCCGGTGGATGACATGATGAAGCGGCTGGGGATTACCGACGAGGACCTGGACAATATGACCAACGAAATGACCAACGCGGTCAACGACGGCGAGGAGCTGGTAGAATCTCCGATGCCGGAGGACGGGGAGGAGATGGAGGAGGACGGACGTACCGCCACCTTCCCGTATCTCTCCAGGCTCTTCGGCAACTCCGAACGGCCTCCAATGCCGGAGCAGCCCAAGGAGCCGGGGAGGGACAGCACCCGCCGGAGCGGCGGCAAAAAGGAGAAGCGCAAATTCCTTGAGACCTACTGTCTGAACCTGACCCGCAAGGCGAAGGAGGGCCGGGTGGATAAGGTCGTCGGCCGGGAGGAGGAGACGGAGCGCGTCATCCAGATCCTCAACCGCCGCCAGAAGAACAATCCCTGCCTCATCGGAGAACCGGGCGTCGGCAAGACGGCCATCGCCGAGGGACTGGCCCAGCGCATTGCGGACGGGGACGTACCCTATAAGCTCCAGGATAAGGAGATCTATATGCTGGACATGACGGCGATGGTGGCCGGGACCCAGTTCCGGGGCCAGTTTGAGAGCCGCATGAAGGGCCTCATCGACGAGATCAAAAAGACCGGGAACATCATTCTGGTCATCGACGAGATCCATACTATCGTGGGCGCCGGCGACGCGGAGGGCTCCATGAATGCGGCCAACATCCTGAAGCCCGCCCTGTCCAGGGGCGAGATCCAGGTGCTGGGCGCCACCACCTATGACGAGTACCGCAAGCACATCGAAAAGGACTCCGCCCTGGAGCGCCGGTTCCAGCCCGTGACCGTCAACGAGCCGACCATCGAGGAGGCCGTGGCCATCCTGCGGGGCGTGTCCCACTATTACGAGGACTACCACGGGGTCTATATCTCCCCGGAGATCGCGCGGCAGGCCGTGCTGCTCAGCGAGCGGTATATCTCCGACCGGTTCCTGCCGGATAAGGCCATCGACCTGATCGACGAGGCCTGCTCCGATGTGAATCTGAAGGACCCCGACATCAAGCGCATGGCCGAGCTGAAAAAGGAATGGGCGGACATCAATATAGAGATCGAGATGCTCTCAGACGGTTCGGAGCACGATGAGAAGGACTATGAGCGTCTGGCGCTGCTTCGCAGCAAGGAAATGCAGGTGGACAGCCAGATCCATGAGCTGGAATGCAAGCCCAGGCCGGCGCTGACCATGGAGAATCTGGCCCGCGTCATTGAGCTTTGGACGAAGATCCCCGCCAGCAAGATCCAGGCCCAGGAGTACCAGCAGCTCAAGACCCTGGAGCAGAAGCTCAAAGAGCGCATCGTGGGCCAGGACGAGGCCATTTCCGCAGTGGCCAGGGCCATCCGGCGCAACCGGGTTGGCATCTCGCCCAAAAAGCGGCCGGTGTCCTTCATCTTTGTGGGCTCCACCGGCGTGGGCAAGACGGAGCTGGTCAAGTGCCTGGCAGCGGAGCTGTTCGACAGCGTGGATTCCCTGATTCGGCTGGATATGTCGGAGTATATGGAGAAGCACTCCGTCTCCAAGCTCATCGGTTCCCCGCCGGGCTATGTGGGCTATGACGAGGCGGGCCAGCTCACGGAAAAGGTCCGGCGCAAGCCCTATTCCGTCATTCTCTTTGACGAGCTGGAGAAGGCCCACGCGGATGTGCTGAACATCCTGCTCCAGGTGCTGGACGACGGCCGCATCACCGACGCCCAGGGCCGGGTGGTGAATTTTGAGCATACGGTCATTATTATGACCTCCAACGCCGGCAGCGAGCAGCGAAGCACCTCCCTTGGCTTCGACCGTTCGCCCTCCCAGCAGGCCAGGGACAAGGCCATGAAGGCCCTCCAGGAGTTCCTGCGGCCGGAGTTCATCAACCGTGTGGACGAGATCGTGGCCTTCAACAAGCTGTCCGAGGCCAATTTCCGGGATATTGCCGACATCATGCTCCGGGAGCTGAAGGAGTCCCTGGAGGACCGTGGTCTGACCCTCACCTGGGAGGACAGCCTGATCGACTATCTGGTGAAGCAGTCCTTCTCCGAGGTCTATGGCGCGAGAAATCTCCGCCGGACCATCCAGCGGGAGCTGGAGGACCCCATCGCGGAGAAAATCATTGACAGCTTTGAGCGCCCCATCCGGAGTATCCGCCTCCGCGCGGACGACGGCAAGGCCGTCATCGAGTGCGAATAGAAAGGAGCGACCATGGACCTCAAACAGATATTCCAAATGCCGGAAATGAAAAAGCTGCTGCTGAGCAGCGCCATCGGACTGGAAAAAGAGAACATCCGCGTCCATGCCGACGGCAGCATCGCCATGACGCCCCATCCCTTTGGAGACAAGGCCCGACATCCCTTTATTGTGACGGATTTTTCCGAATCTCAGGTGGAGATCGGCACGGAGGTGTGCAGCAATCCCGACCAGGTCTACGACCAGCTTGAGAATCTGCACGACATCGTGACCACCACCGTGGCGGTGGAGCGCCAGCAGGCGGAGTATCTCTGGCCCATAAGCAACCCGCCTCTGATCGCCGACGAGGACGCCATCCCCGTGGCGAAATATGTGGGCGAGAGCCATGAAAAGGAGCTGTACCGGGAGTATCTGTCCCGAAAATACGGAAAGAAGATCATGCTGTACTGCGGCATCCACTACAATTTTTCCTTCGATGAGCGGCTGATTTCCCGTCTGCACCAGATACTGGGCCGTCAGGACGAGATCCAGTATCTCCGCAGCGAAATATACCTGGCCATGGCCAAGAACTGCTATCTCTATAGCTGGTTCCCGGTGCTGATGACCGCCGCCAGCCCGATTTTCCATGAGAGCTTCCTGGATATGGGGACAGAGGTGGGCGGCGGACGTTTCCTGGGTCTTTCCTCCATGCGTAACAGTCAGTACGGCTACTGGAACAAGGAGCAGATCATTCTGGACTATCAGAGTCTGGACACCTATATCAACAGCATTGTGGATACGGTTCGCCGTGGGGAGCTTTACTCCTCCAGCGAGTTCTATTCCCCGGTGCGGCTCAAGCCCAGGGGAAAGTATCTTATGAAGAACCTCCGGGCCAACGGCATCAACCACATCGAGCTTCGTATGTTTGACCTAAACCCCCTGGACAAAAACGGCATGAGCAAAGGCGACATGGAGCTGATGGAGTATTTTCTGCTGTATCTGGCCACCAAACCGGACTTTGACTTCACGCCGGAGCTTCAGCGTATTTCCCATCAAAACCATCTGGCCAGCGCTGCCTACGACCCCGCCTCTGTGGAGATCGTGCTTCCGGAGCGCACCGAGAGCCTGCAGGCCGCGGGACTGCGGCTCTTTGACGAGATGGAGGAATTTTACCGGGAGCTGGATGTCCCCCAGGCGCTTTCCGCGTTGTCCATTGCCCGCCGGCGGGTGGAGGATCCGGAGCAGCTATACAGCCACCGGATCTACCGCGCCATCGAGGAAAAGGGCTATGTGGCCTTCGGCGTGGAGGCGGCCCAGCGGGCGCTGGACCAGTCCAACGAGCAGTATTATCTGCTCAAGGGCTTTGAGGATATGGAGCTGTCCACCCAGGCGCTCATCAAGGCCTGCCTCAAGCTGGGGGTCAAATACGAGGTGCTGGACCGGAAGGACAACTTTGTCAAGCTCACCAAGGACGGTCAGGTGGAATATGTCAAGCAGGCCACCAAGACCAGCCGGGACAACTGCGCCAGCATCCTCCTGATGCGGAACAAGGCCCTGACCAAGCGGATTTTGGAGGAGCACGGGATACCGACCCCACGGGGCGAGCTGTTCCAGGACAAGGAGACCGCCATGGCGACGTTTCGGGTCCACAACCGTGTGGCCTGCGCGGTGAAGCCCAATTTTACCAACTACGGCAAGGGCATCACCGTGTTCACCCAGTATCCCTCGGAGGAGAACTTTGAAAAGGCGCTGGATATCGCCTTTTCCAACAGCTCCGAGGTGGTGGTGGAGGAGTACATTCCCGGCGACGACTACCGTTTCCTGGTCATCGGCAACGTGGTCCAGGCGGTGAGCAAGCGTATTCCCGCCTATGTGGTGGGGGACGGCGTTCGGCCCATCCGGGATCTGGTCATTGAAAAATCCGGGGACCCCAGACGCGGCCCCAACCACGCCCGTCCCCTGAGCTTCATCGGCATGGGCGCGGAGGAGGCGCTGCACCTGGAGCTCCATGGCCGCAGCTTTATGACGGTGCCGCAAAAGGGCGAGCGCGTGACCCTGCGGCAGAACTCCAACGTGTCCACCGGCGGCGACGCCATCGACTGTACGGACATCGTACACCCCACCTACCGGGAGATCGCCCTGAAGGCGGCGGCGGCTGTGGGCGCCGTGTTCTGCGGCGTGGACATCATCACCGAGGATGTCACCCGTCCGGCGGAGGAAAGCATTTTCGCCGTCACGGAGCTGAACTTCAACCCATCCATCAAAATCCACTGCTATCCCTCTGCCGGACAGGCCCGGCCCATCGGCGAGGCGGTCGTGCGGTTTCTGTTTGACATGGACCGGGAGGAGGGAGTCGCGGAATGACGCTGGATGAAGCCATCATCGCCCGCAGGAGCATTCGCAGCTATGACATGGAGGAGCTGGAGCCGGAGCTGATCGACCGGCTTGTGGACTTCCTCTCCGAGCTGACGGTGCCGGACGATACCATCGACTGGAATTTCGACATTCTGCCATTGGACGATATGCGCCGCCTGGTCAACGGGGTCCCACGGCTCCAGGCCCCGCACTATCTGGTGATCCGCTCCGAAAAGCAGAAGAACTGCCTGCAAAACGCCGGATATATCGGGGAGATGGCGGTGCTGTGGCTGACGGCCCAGGGGATCGGGACCTGCTGGCAGAGCTCTCTGGAGGCGGAAAACGATTTTCCGGATGTGCTGCCCTACATCTCCTGCGTGGCCTTTGGCCGCTCCCAGGAGCCGTTTCGCTCCTCGCCGGAGGAGATCACCAAAAAGAAAAAGCTCAGCGCCATCGCCTATGGGGATATGCGCTCCCCCCGCCGGGAGATCATGGAGCTGACCTGGATGGCGCCAAGCTGCATGAATATGGAACCGGTGCGCTATCTGGTGGACACCCACCGCATCCATATCTATCGGAAGAACAACCGTATTCTGAAATTCAACCAATTCAACTATTTCCAATGCCTCGATGTGGGCGTGGCCATGGCCCATCTGGAGGTGGCCGCGAAAAAGTACGGCTACCGCGTGATTTTTGAGCGGCTGAGTCCCGAACCGGATTTCCGCAAGGAGATCTATCAGGCCACGGCCCATCTGGTAGAGGAAGAAAATGCCTGATCTCCGTTAAAGCTTCCAAAAGGTTTTACATCTCCGGAGTAGCGTCGGAGAACAGGATTCGTGCGAATGAGGGGGAGCTTTCCAAATGAGTAAAATTGCAATCGTCACCGACACCAACAGCTCCATGACCCAGCAGGAGGCGGACAGCCTTGGCGTGTATCTGCTGCCCATGCCCATTGTGGTCAACGAGCAGGAGTATTTTGAGGGTGTCTCCTGCACCTATGAGCATTTCTTTGAGATGCTGGAGGCGGGCGATGACGTGTCCACCTCTCAGCCGTCCCCGGATTCTGTCATCCAGCTCTGGGACGAGCTTCTGGAGCGCTATGACAGCATTATCCATATCCCCATGTCCTCGGCCCTCAGCAGCTCGTGCAGCACCGCCATGACGCTCTCGGCGGACTATGCGGGCCGGGTGTTCGTGGTGGACAACAAGCGCATCTCCATCTCCCAGCGCCAGTCGGTGTATGACGCTCTGACGCTGGTGAAGCAGGGAAGGAGCGCGGCGGAGATTCAGAAGATTCTGGAGGACAGCGCCTATCATGCCAGCATCTATCTGGCGGTGAACACGCTGGAGCTGCTGAAAAAGAGCGGCCGGGTCACAGCCGCAGGAGCCGCCATCGCCACGGTGCTGGGCCTCAAGCCGGTGCTCCAGATTCAGGGGGAGAAGCTCGACGCCTTTGCCAAGGCGCGGGGCATGAAAAAGGCCGAGTCCATTATGCTCGACGCCATCGGGAAGGATTTGGAGGACCGCTTTGCGGGCCGCCCGGTGCATCTGGTCGCCGCCTATTCCGGAGATTTGGAGCCCGCCCTGGCATGGCTGAACACCGTCCGGGATCACTTCGGGGACAGCTCCATCGAGATGTGTCGGCTGCCCATCAGCATTTGCTGTCATGTGGGCGCGGGCGTGCTGGCCCTGGGCTGCATCGAATACATCAAGGCGTAAAGGAGAAGAAGGTATGGCTGCGGTCCTGCTGTTCAACTATCCGGAGCCGGAGCAAAAGGCATGGAAATTCCTCCTGCGGAAGCTGCCGGGGGTGGAATTGATCGTCGTGGAGCGAATACGGTTTGGGCTGCCCCTGGAGCGGCTCCTGACCGGGGAGACGGCCCCCGGCCTGAGCTATGGCGCGGCCTTTTCCCAGCGTATGGCGGTGTTTGCCGAGGCGCCGGGGACAATTCTGAGCCTGCTCATCGACGTTTCCAACCAGGTCACACGGGAGCACGCCTACCGGGCCGTGCTGACGGAGAGCAACCGAACCTGGACGGCTTCGGAGCTGTTTTCGCATCTCCGGGAGGAGGAGGCCCAGCTTCAGGCGCAAATACAGTAAAAAAGACTGTCCCATACCGCGTATTTCGCAGTGGGGGACAGTCTCTTTATGCCTTCAGCCGTTCCGCAAGCGCCGGGTCCGGGGTCACATAAACGGTGTTGTAGTGGTCATAAATGACCATTCCGGGTTTGGCCCCGGCGGGCTTTTTCACATTTTTCACGGCGGTATAGTCCACCGGGACGTTCTGGCCCTCTCTGGCCTGGGAGTAGTAGGCGGCCAGCCGCGCCGCCTCCAGGATGGTTTCCCGGTCCGGCTCACCGCCCTCGCAGGAGACGATCACATGGCTGCCGTGTATCTTTTGCGTGTGGAGCCACAGATCGCTCTTAAAGGCGCTTTTCAATGTCAGCATATCGTTCTGACTGTTGTTCCGGCCCACCCGGATACGGAGCCCATGGGAGGACACAAACTCCATGGGCCGGGAGGGCTGGAGCTTCATCTTTTTCCGCTTGTCGGTGGCTTTGAGATAGCCGCCTGCTGTCAGCTCCTGCCGAATCTCGTTGAGGTCCCGTTCCGTCTCCGCGCGGCTCAGCTCGTCGAGAATACTGTCCAGATATTCCAGCTCCACCTGCCCCTTGGCGATCTGTTCCGTGAGAAACTGCTCCGCGTGCTTGGCCTTGTTGTAGTCCTTGAAATACCTGGCGGCATTCTGCTGGGGGGACAGGGTGGGATCCAGGGGGATTTCCATCTCCTTCAGCTCCGGGTCGTAGTAGTTTTCCACCGTCAGCCTGGTCTGGCCGCGGGAAACGCGGTAGAGGTTGGCGGTGATCAGCTCGCCCCGGATCCGCAGAGCGTCCCGGTCCGCCGTGGCGGCCAGCTCTTTTTTTTGATTTTCCAGCTTGCGGGCCGTGCGGCTGCGGAGATTGGAGATGGTCTTTGTGACAGCCTGGGATTTGGACTTCATCCGGGCGGCGGCGTCCTTTTTGGCGTAGAACCGGTCCAGAAGTCCGGAAAAGCTCTCCTGGGGCTGGGACTCCACCATGGGGCCGTACTGCATGATCGGCATATAGGTGAAGTCCCAGGCGGCGTCGTTTTTCAGCAGCAGGTACGGCGTGCCGCTGTACTCCCCGATGCGGTCAAAGCAGCCTTTGAGATAGGCGGCGAAGGTGTAGCGTCGGGAGAGGGGCAGGGTGCTGAGGTCCTCCAGGTCCGGGTCGAACCGGATGGCCAGCTCCCGGCAGATCAGCGGGGACAGCCCCGCAAAGTGGTCCATGAGAAAGCTGTCCGGCCGGGCAGGGGAGTGGACCTGCTCCAGCAGGCCGCTGATGACCTCCAGGGCAACGGCGGTGGGGTCCAGCTTGTCCTGGCTGGGCGGCAGATGGTAGAACAGACCCGGCAGAACCTGTCGCTGCCGGCTCATCTCATAGTCCACCCGGCGCACGCAGTCGAGGATGCGCCCGTCGCTGCCGCAGAGGATGAGATTGGAATTGCGTCCCATCAGCTCCACCATCATATGTCGGGTCACAGTCTCGCCAAATTCATCGGTGCAGAGGAAGCTGAAATCCAGCACCCGTTCCATGGAGGGCTGTGTGATCTCCGTCAGGCGGCCTCCGGTGAGATGCTTCCGCAGGAGCATACAGAACATGGGCGGGGAAGGCGGATTCTCCGTGGGCGCGGTGGTGATGTGGACTCTGGGATGGGCGGGATTGACCGACAGAAGCAGGCGGAAGCTGCCTTCCCGGCTGCGGAGCGACATCACCACCTCGTCCCTGGCGGGCTGGTGTATCTTGTCGATCTTTGCGCCGGAGAGGGTGCGCCGCAGCTCCGACGCCACATGGGTGAGATATACTGCGTCAAGTGGCATGATATTCCTCCAGAATGATTTGAAACAGCTCTGTGATGCGGTCCTGACGGCCCAGCAGGTACAGAGCGCCGAACAGGGCCTCCAGGCCGGTGGCCTTGGAGTACTCCGCGTGGCTGGCGTTTTTTGGGATGTTCCGGACCTGGGCGTTGCGGCCACGGCGGAAAAACCCCGCCTCCTCCTCCGTGAGCCTGGGCAGCAGCAGATCCGCCGCCTGAGCCTGGGCGGGCGCACAGACCAGGGCCGTGGTGCGCTGATGCAGATGCGCGCTCGTGGTCTGCCCGTGGGTGATGAGCATGGTCCGCACCAATATCTCGTAGACCGCGTCGCCCACATGGGCCAGCCCCAGGGCGGACAGGGCCGTGACATCCCCTTTGGGCAGCGCAGGATGAAGGTAGCTTTGCAAGGAAACGCCTCCCATCATTTCGAGGACCACCCGTGGGCGGCCTCGTAGTCCCGGTTGAACTGCCGGATATAGCTGTCAAAGTCGGAAAAAGCCCGGCTGAGCTGCCCGAAGCCGTCAGGCCCCAGCCTTTGGAGCAATCCCATATAAAAGGCATCGATCTCTGTGTGAAAGGCGAAGGCCCGCTGACGGCCGACCTCCGTGAGAAAGATGTATCGCTTCTTTCCCTCCTTGCGGACCAGGCCGGACTTTTGCAGATTCCGCACCGAGACCGACAGGCTGGGCAGTCCGATGCCGCACAGGGGAGACAGGCCGGACAGCGTGACCCCCTCATTTTCCTGGAGTATGGTCAGAATTCGCGGCTGTCCCGGATACAGGCCGGCCACCTTGCAGAAATTCCGTTCCAGCCGCGCAAAGTCATAGTTCACCGCAAACACAAGTCCGCCGAATTGGTATCTGTCCACAGCGCTCGTCCTCCTTTCTCCGTACAGCAGTAACAGTATACCACACGGCGGGGAAAAATGCAAAGGAATGTGACGCCAAGGCGCCTATGTGTAGATTTTGTGAAATGGAATTGGCAGTTTGCATAAAATCAGGAAAAAGGAACGTGCATTTTTCTGAATTTGTCTCTGTCGAAAAAAATATTGCTGACTTTTTCCCGGAAATGTGATATAGTAAACACATTATATGGCCAAAGGGCCAAGGAGGCATTTATTTTGGAAGAAACATATGGCAGCAAATTCGGTGAAGCAAAGCCGCTGTTTATTGCGGTCAGCGGCGTGCTTATGGTGGGCATTGTGATCCTGGTTGCGGGCATCGCGGTTTTGGCCTACGGTATCAGTAAGGGCAGCTTCAATGCGGTCAGCATCCCCCTGCTCCTTGCGGGTATCCTCATGGTGGCGTACTGCGTGAAAACCATGCGGGGCAGCGTCACCTGCTATGAGAACGCCATTGTGATCAAGGAGACCTTTAAGGTCACGGAGATCCCCCGTGAGAAGATCGCGGCGATTTTCTGGGAGCGTCCCGGCGCCAACTCCAGCAATGCCAGGGTCCGCACCAACGTCAACAAGGCGGACATCATTCTGGAGGGCGGCCACAAGCATTACGAAATCTCCGACGGCTACTACTCCAATGTCGAGGTTCTGGGCCTGTATCAGGAAAAATATAAGATTCCTCAGGAGATCAAGCGCTGAACAAAAAACCTCCGGCTCGGCTGGAGGTTTTTCTTGCTTTTTTCACCGCCGCGTGATAAGATACTTTATGCATTCGCGGATATGGTGGAATTGGTAGACACGTTGGATTTAGGTTCCAATGGCTCATCCGTGCAGGTTCGAGTCCTGTTATCCGCACCACGTCGTCGCAAGCTACGTATCGCTTGCGACG
>CAZBOR010000035.1:8637-15270 GCA_964493585.1 uncultured Oscillospiraceae bacterium | reverse complement strand
TACGGCGGCGACGTGATCGACGACGAATAGGACCTCATTCCTTTCCAAACAGAAGCAGCGGAATGCCGGCTAATGGCATTCCGCTGCTTCTTACATATCCTTCAGAAGTCCGTGCTTTTCATAGGTGGTCAGCCGGACGGGCCGGTTGCGGTCGTCCACAAACACCACCCTGGGATGGTGCTCTCCGGCCTCCTCCGGGGTCATGGCGGCATAGGCCATGATAATGACCTTATCCCCCACGCTGACACAGCGGGCCGCCGCACCGTTGAGGCAGATCAGCCCGGTCCCGCGCTCCCCGGAGATGGCGTATGTCTCAAAGCGGCTGCCGTTGTTCACATCCACGATCTGGACCTTCTCATATTCCAGGATGCCGGAGGCATCCAGCAGATCCCGGTCCACGGTGATGGACCCCACATAATCCAGCTCCGCCTGCGTCACCGTGGCCCGGTGGATCTTTCCCTTGAGCATTTCTACCGTCATGAATTACTCCTCAACCAGAAAATTGTCGATCAGACGGGTTTTGCCGATGTATACGGCCATGGCCACCAGCACCGTCCCCTCGATCCGGTCCACGGGCAGCATGGTCTCGCCGTCCACCGCCGAAACATAGTCAATGCGGGCCAAAGGCTCCCGCCCGATATGGGCGGTCATGGCCGACACCACCTGATGGGCGTCCCGCTCCCCGCCCTGTACCATTTTCTGCCCCAGGGCGACAGCCTGCGAGAGCACCAGGGCCGCCTGCCGCTCCTCCGCGCTGAGATAGGTGTTGCGGGAGGACTTTGCCAGGCCGTCGGCCTCCCGGACGATGGGGCAGCCGATGATCTCAATGCCGTAGGACATATCCCGCACCATCCGGCGGATAACGGCAAGCTGCTGGGCGTCCTTCTGTCCAAAGAACGCCTTGTCCGGGGTGACGATATTGAACAGCTTGGACACCACCGTGCAGACGCCGCGGAAGTGGATGGGCCGGGTCTTGCCGCAGAGCTGCTTTGGCATATCGGAGAGGATCTCCACATAGGTTGCCGCGTCGGGCGCGTACATCTCGGAGACCTCCGGGTGAAACACCAGATCGCATCCGTGCGCCTCCAGCAGAGCGCAGTCGCGGTCAAAGTCCCTGGGATATGTCTCCAGGTCCTCGCCGGGGCCGAACTGGGTGGGATTGACGAACACGGAGGCCACCACTCGGTCGCACAGGGCCGCGGCCCTGTCCACCAAACTGGCGTGGCCCTCATGGAGATAGCCCATGGTGGGGACCAGTCCCACCGTCAGCCCCTCCCGTTTCCAGGCGGCCACCTGGGACCGGACCTCTGGAATGGTTGCTGCGATAATCATCCTGTACTTCCCTCTTTTACACGTTTTTCGTATATTCCCGATCAAGCTGCGCCAGGTATTCCTCGGAGCAGTCGCTCTTGGCATAGGTATGCTCGGCGGCGGGATAGGTCCCGGCCTTGACCTCGGCGTCATAGGCCCGGAAGGCCGCTGTCATCTCCGCGCCGATATTGGCAAACCGCTTGACAAATTTCGGCACAGAATCCCCGGACATCCCCAGCATATCCTGATATACCAGCACCTGGCCGTCGCAGCCGCTGCTGGCGCCGATGCCGATGGTGATAAGCTCCACCTTGCTGGTAATCAGCGTAGCGAGCTTCGGCGGAACGCACTCCAGCACGCACATGAACGCGCCCGCCTCCTGGACCGCCAGGGCGTCCTCCAGAACGCGGCGGGCGTTGGCCTCGCCCTTGCCCTGGACCTTGAAGCCGCCAAAGACGTTGACGGACTGGGGCGTCATGCCGATATGCGCGCAGACGGGAATCCCGGAATCCACAATGGCCTTGATCTGGGGGCATACGTCCTTTCCGCCCTCCAGCTTGACCGCGTTCGCTCCGGTCTCCTTGATGAGACGGCCCGCGTTGGTCACGGCCTGCTCCACGGACACCTGATAGCTCATAAAGGGCATATCCATGATAACAAAGGTGTCCCGGCAGCCCCGGACCACGCTGCGGCCATAGACGATCATCTCATCCACGGTGACGGGCAGCGTGTCCGAATATCCCTGCATGGTCATGCCCAGACTGTCCCCGACCAGGATGGTATTGATGCCGGCGGCCTCCACCAGTCGCGCGGTGCTATAGTCGTAGCACGTCACCTGGGAGACCTTTTCGCCGTTTGCTTTCATGCTCAAGAGTGTTGCAACAGTGTTTTTTGCCATAATTCAGTGCGCTCCTTTTAATAGATTTTTCATGGGCTGATAGTCGGTTTCAGGATGCTTCTCCTGCGCGACCCGTACCAACCGCCGGGACGCCGCCCGGTAAAGCGCTCTGTCCTCCTCATCGGAGAAGCAGTCCAGATGCTTTTGGACCGTCGCAATATCGCAACGCTCCACCGGACCGGTCAGCGCCTCCACCGGACCGTCCGCGATGAGATGGTCCAGGTTGCTTTTCATCAGCGGAGTCAGGGCCTTTCGGGCCAATTCCTCGGAAAAGCCGCAGGATTCCAGCAGCTCCAGACTTTCCGCCGCCAGGGCGCACATGAGGTTGCTGGAGATCGCGCAGGCCGCGTGATACCGCACCTTCGCCTCCGCACCGATCACCTGTACCCTGAGTCCCAGGGCCTCCAGCCGCTGCTTCCACTGCTCCAGGTGGGGGCCTTGTCCCTCCACGCAAAAAAAAGCGTCCGCCAATCCCTTGTAAGCCTCATATTTGCTGCTTACGGGGAAAAGCGGATGAATGGAATAGCCGAAGGCGCCGGTCCTTTCGATGTCCGGGAAAGCCTCCCCGGCTGAAAGCGCGCCGCTACAATGACATATTTGCTTGTTTGAAAGCTCATAAGCACACACCTGCCGGTATACCGGGGTGATGCTTCCATCCGGAACAGTCAGAAATATCGCGTCACTATCCTGAATCAATGCGTTTAAGTCGTCATAGCACGCGGAATTTGTGAACAACGCGGCCTCCTGTGCCGATCCTCGACGCCTGCTGTAATAGCCGGTCACCGGGATACCGCCCTGTGCAAAGAGCTTGCCCAGGGAGAAGCCAACCTTACCTGCTCCAATAAAACCAATCCTCATCGTATCACCTTGCCTTTTAGCGGGTGACGCGATTCCGATGCCGCTCCGGCCTGCGGAGCTTTCAAAAAATATGCCGGTACAGTTTCCGTAGGAATACTATCCGCCTCGCATACTATAGCACCTTCCGCCGGAAAAAGCAAGCGGTATTTTCCCGCTATATGGCAAATGGCCGCCTGTCGTCCATCAGGCGGCCACCAGACTTGTGCAGGCTAATGCTCCGGCGCGGTTTCCTTCGGTCCATAGGCCAGGATGCCGTTCTTCAGCGTGAGAACATGGGTCCCCTGGTCCACCATACACTCCAGATAGGGCCGCAGAAAGCGCTCGAAGGACAGCGCCTTCATCACCGTATCCACAACGATCCCCATTTCCGCCCGGACCGAAATGGAGATCTCGTCCATGGTCATGGGCCGGTCGATGATCCGCCGGAGCCGTTCCAGGCTGTCCTGGGGTACCTTGAGGTTCTCGTCGAGGATGCTGTCAAAGGGCGGGCGGACCACATCCCCGTGGGCGATAATCATGGCGTCGCAGCTCAGTCCCCGGAGCTTTTCAATGCTGCTGAGGTAGGACCGCATATGGTAGGCATAGGGCAGCTTGGAGGCCCGCAGCGTTCCGCCGCTCATGATGGCGTCGCCCACATAGCACACGTTGTCCGGCGTAAGGATGCTGACGTGGTCAATGGAGTGTCCGGGCGTGTGGATCACCCGGAACCGCACGCCGCAGAAGATGATGTCGTCCGCGTCCGGCTGGATCACCTGATCCACCAGGCAGGGAATGGACCGCATGGTCTGGTCCTCGTGGACCTGGCCCGGCGTAAACACATAGAGATAGCTCTTGACCGCGAACTCCGTGCGGCACTGCTCCGCCTCGCCCAGCGGCATCGCCACCGGAATGTTGTACTTTCCCTGAAAATAGGCCGCGTTGCCCGCATGGTCATAGTGGCTATGGGTACACAGAATCCCCGCCAGCCGCAGCCCGGCGCGCTCCAGGGTCAGCTCGATCCTGCTGCGAATCTTATCCAGCGCCGTGCCGGTATCCAGCATAACGCAGCGCTGCTTGTCCACCAAATATATAGGGATCAGCTGATGCCCCATCATGCACCAGGTATTCCCGGAAACCTGTCTCAGCTCATAGGGTTCCAATCTTGTCACGCTCCTGTTCCGTGTCATCACCGTCCGTCACCTTGGACGGCGGAATAGGGTGATTGTATCACATTCCGTTCCTTTTTGCAAATCATGCGGAACCCGAAAAACCGGCTCTATCAGGTCCCGGCAGAAGCATCCAAGACCCGCGCAGGCCCGCTTGACGGTCCGTTTTTTCTTCGCCGCCGGATGCTCCATACTTTTTGACCGTCCATTCGTAGCCCGTTTTCGTAAATGTTACAAAACTATTAAGGTTTTATTGTGGATTATCCCAAATAGACATTTTCCCTGACACTATTTATAATACAGGTATACACAAAAAGGAAGGAGATTATTCTATGAAAAAACAAATTGCACTGCTTCTGGCCCTGACGCTGCTGGCCAGTCTGCTCGCAGGCTGCGGAACGCCTGCCGCGTCCTCCGCGTCCTCTGCTGCCGAGGCGTCCGAGAGCGTTTCCGCCGCCGAGGAGACCCCGGCCCAGGAGCCGGAGCCCTCCCAGGAGCCGGAGGAGCCCGCCGACGCGGAGGAGGTTTCCGCCGCAGAGGATGCCTCCGCAGAGGAGGAAGCGCCGGAGGAGGTCAGCTATGACACCATGGCGGAAAAATATTTTGCCATGAGCAACGAGACCAACGAAAACTATAAGGCGCTCCAGGAGGGCGTCAACACGGTGTCCTATCCCCTGGCGGACGGGGCGGAGCTGAGTATGTGGCGCGTGTTCAGCTCCTTCATCTGGGGCGGCCTGATGGAGTCCTACGCGGACGCGCCCATTATGCCCCTGGTGGAAGAGGCCACCGGCGTTCACATCAATTTTGTGGAGGTCTCCGACTCCGCCGAGAGCGAGCAGTTCAATCTGACCATCGCCTCCGGCGACTACTGCGACTTCATGAGCATGAACCGGTACTCCGGCGGCGCCACCACCGCCTATGAGGACGACATCATCATCGATCTGACCGATCTGGTCGATGAGCATATGCCCAACTACATGGCGCTGGTGGACACCATGGACGACTATACGCTCAACAGCCTGTACACCGAGGACGGACGTATTCTGGAGATGTACACCCTGGTCTCCAACGTCATTTCCGAGCAGGGCCTCTCCTACCGCGCCGACTGGGCGGAGGAATTCGGCATCGACAGCATCGAAACCGTGGACGATATGTACAACTATCTGGTCAAGGTCAAGGAGACCTATGACTGCAAGTATCCCATCTTCATCGACAACTCCGCCACCCTGGAGGGCTTTACCGGCGCCTTCGGCACCAACGGCGTCAACCTGAGCCAGACCGATCTGGGCATGATCCTGGACGGAGACACGGTGGTATCCTCCGTCACCTCCGACGATATGCGAAGATACATCGGCGCGTTCCATGACTTCTACACCGCCGGACTTATCAAGGACGACTTCTATTCCGAGAGCTACGGTCCCGACTACATCAACGCCTATGTGCAGGACGACCAGTGTGCGGTGACCTCCATCCGCGGCGACAAGTTCCCCACCATGACCGCCAACGCCATCTCCGACACCTTCCGCTTTGAGGCGCTGGCTCCCCTGGTGGAAAACAAGGGCGAAACCTATCAGCTTCGGATGAAAACCATCTACACCGGAAACGGCAGCATCAGCGTCACGACCACCTGCAAGACCCCGGAGCTGGCGATGGAGTTTATGAACTACTTTTTCACCTATGACGGCTATATGCTGGCCAACTACGGTGAGGAGGGCGTGTGCTTCGAGTACAACGAGGATGGTCTGCCCGTCTACACAGAGTTCATCGTCCACAACCCCGACGGCTATAATGTCATGAATCTCAGAAATATGTACACCAATCCCGTATTCAGTATGTACACCAACGCCACCGCCGTGTTCTACACCTACGACGAGACGCAGCTCGGCGCGTTTGACATCTGGAACAACAACGGCACGGATGAGCGCACCCTGCCCACCCTGACGCTCACCACGGAGGAGAACGCGGAATACGCCAACATCGCCACCACCGTCTACACCTATGCCACGGAGATGATCTTGAAATGGATGATCGGCGAGGCGGAGCTGACCGACGAGAGCTGGAACGAGTATGTGGCCCAGTGCAACAGCATGGAGCTGCCGCGCGCCGTGGAGATCTATCAGGGCGTCTACGACAGAATGTACGGATAACAAATAGGCAGCCGCCCTGACCTGGGTATTGCATATCCTTTATAGATGCGGTATGATGGAGAAAAAGCGGAAAGCGGGGCGGTCCTATGAAATGGAAACCTATCCTCACGGCAGCGCTTCTTCTGCTGGGCTGCGGCTGTACGCCCCGGCAGGACCCTCAGGCGCAGCAGTCGGTATCCTCGGCAGCTTCGGCAGTCCGCGCTGCGGAGGCGCGAACGTCCCCGGAGGGGTCCTCGTCCCAGGAGGACTCCTCCCTTGCGGACCTCTCCTGGAC
>CAZBOR010000035.1:0-8537 GCA_964493585.1 uncultured Oscillospiraceae bacterium | reverse complement strand
GCGGCGGGAAGCGAAACGGGCTTCTGGATCATCGAGGCGGCGTATTCCTATCAGGAGCTTACGGACGCCATGTATGCCCTTCGGGACGAGATAAACGCTTGGCTGGACGAAACGCCCGACGCCCATCTCAGATTGGATGCTTACTATCTGGAGGAACGCAGCAACTGTGTGATTTTTGATCTGAGTGGTCCCTCCCTCCAGCCTCTGACCGACGCCCTGGAGATTCCCGACTGCGTGACCTTGAACCTCTATGAGACGGCGCTGTCGTCGGACGCCGATGCGATCCCCTGGGAGCCGGAGACCGTCTGGGAGGATACGGAGACCGGGATCCGTGTCTCCATGGCCCAGCCCTCCTATCCGGTCGGCACAGCGTCCGTAGCCGTGATCCTGGAAAACACCGGCGACGGCGTCGCCATGTACGGCGAGTCCTTCTCCATGGAGAAATACATCGACGGACAGTGGCAGAACGTCAGCGGGGACCTGGCCTTTGACGCCGTGGGCTACAGCCTGGAGTCCCACGACCGCCGGGTTCTGGAAATCCGCGTCTCCGGCTTTCTCACGTCCCTGGGACCCGGCCTCTACCGGATCACCGGCGACGACATTCGCTGGGGTCCCGCAGACAGCAGTCTGAGCTATGATTCTGTTCACAGGGACCTGGAGCCGTATGTGGTGGAATTTACCGTCACGGAGGACGCGCCGGAGCCGCTGGACATCTCAGAGCTGGAGGCCATCAGAACGGCGGACCAGTGGTATACCCCCGTGGAGCTGGCGGACCAGTGGCTCCAAGCCGGCGGCAGATTCCAGACATTGGACGGTCCCTATATGGTCGCATACTGGCCGGACGACGAGCAGACCCATCTGGTAGTCTGTGACCGCAGCACCGGAGATTCCCTGACTGCGGAGCCGCTGGTCTTTGACGCGGACCCGGACAGCGACGTGATGGTGCTCCGGGACGGCAGCATCATGGTCCGCACGCCGGATACCGTCTGGCAGCTCCGGGTGGAGGACGGCGCGCTGCGGCAGACCGACGGCGCCGTGTTCCCGGACACGGACATCCCCTATGACCCGATCTCTGAGGCGGATTCTCTGGACGGCAGCATCTCCGCCGCCATGGAGCAGGCCGTATATCCGTCCGGCGCCGAGGCCGTGGCGTATACCATCACAAACAACACCGACCGGGACATCACCCTCTCCTATTATCCGCCGCTCCAGGGTCTCTATCGGGTGGACTACAGCTCCGGGCTGCTGCGCTGCTGGTACCACCAGGAGGACGACGCCCCGGTGGAGCCGATACGATCGGAGCTTTCCCTTTCGGCGGGCGAAACGCTGCGGGTGGAGATACCGCTGGACCGTTATACCCAGGAGGATGAAAACGGCGGAGAGACCATCCTGGGGCGCGGCCTCTACCAGATCGTTTTTTCCAACGACGGCACGGCCCTTGAACCGACGGGGGAGGAAACGACGGTCCAGGTGAGCTTTGCCCTGGAATTTGCCCTGGAGGGATAACCGGAACCCGGCGGGAGGCCCATGGACCTCCCGCCGGGTTCTTTGTCGTTATGGATACAGGCGCTACGCGCCCAGCCTTCTGCGGATGTTCCCTGCCGCCGCCACCAGGTTTTTCAGACTGGCCACGGTTTCCGCCTCGCCGCGGGTCTTGAGGCCGCAGTCGGGATTGACCCAGAGGTTCTCCACCGGGAGCTTTTCCAGCATCCGCTCGATGGCCTCCTCGATCTCCGCCACGCTGGGAACTCTGGGGGAGTGGATGTCATAGACGCCGGGGCCGACCTCCGTCTCAAAGCCGCACTCCTGAAGCGCGTCCAGAATCGTCAGCTTGGACCGGGACGCCTCGAAGGTGATGACGTCCGCATCCATGTCGTCGATCTCCGGGATGATGTCCTCAAACTCGCTGTAGCACATATGGGTGTGTATCTGCGTCTCCGGCCTGACCTTGGCATGACACAGCCGGAAGGCCCGGATGGCAAAGTCCAGATAGTCCGTGTGCCAGTCGGCCCGGCGCAGGGGCAGCTTTTCCCGGAGCGCGGCCTCGTCGATCTGGATGATACGGACCCCGGCCTGCTCCAGCTCCAGCACCTCGTCCCGGATGGCCAGCGCGATCTGATACATCATCTCTCTGGTGGAAATATCCTCCCGCGGGAAGGACCAGTTCAAGATCGTAACCGGCCCCGTCAGCATCCCCTTCACGTCCTTCTCCGTCAGGGAGTTGGCGTAGCGGATATAGTCGGTGGTGATGGAGCCTTCCCGCTTGATGTCGCCGAAGATGATCGGCGGCTTCAGGCCCCTGGTGCCGTAGGACTGCACCCAGGCGTTTCTGGTGAACACATAGCCGCTGAGATTCTCTCCAAAGAACTCCACCATGTCGTTGCGCTCAAATTCGCCGTGTACCAGCACGTCCAGGCCGATCTCCTCCTGCAAGCTGACGCAGTCCCGGATAAACGCCTTCGCGTTATCCCGGTACTCCGCCTCGCTGATCTCTCCCCTGCGGAATCTGGCGCGGTTCTGCTTGACCGCTTCGGTCTGCGGGAAGGAGCCGATGGTCGTGGTGGGCAGCAGGGGCAGCTTCAGCCGTTCCCGCTGGAGCGCCTGACGCTCCTTCCGGGGCATCTGGCGCCGGAAATCCGCCTCTGTCAGCGCCTCGACACGTCTGCGGACCTCCGGGTCCTCCCGGAGACCGCCGCTCCGGAACAGCTCCTGATTGGCCTGGAATGTCGGGTCCTGGGCGGCCTCCGGCAGCTCGGCCAGCGCGCAAAGCTCCCGCAGCTCCTCCAGCTTCTCATGGGCAAAGGCGAAGTGCCGGGACACCTCCGGCGCAAGCTGCGGCTCGTTCTTCACCGTATAGGGTACATGGAGCAGCGAGCAGGAGGTGCTGAGCGCCACATTCGCACATACCGCCCGGAGCGCCCGCAGCTTCTCCAGCACGCTCTCATAGTTGCACCGCCAGATATTCTTGCCGTTGACCAGACCCGCAAACAGCGTCTTATCCGCCGGAAAGCCATACCGCTCCACCAGAGCCATCGTCTGCTTTCCCTCCACCAGATCCAGGCCAATGCCATCGAAGGGCAGGGCGCAGAGCTCCTCATAGCAGTCCCGCACATCCCCGAAATAGGTCTGGAGCAGGACCTTCACCGTCCCCTTCCCGGCCAGCAGCTTCTCGTACAGGGCGCAAAACAGCGCCTTGTCCGCCTCCGTCAGATCCATCACCAGATACGGCTCATCCATTTGCAGCCACTCCACGCCGTTTTCGGCGCACAGGCGCAGAACATCCCCGTAGGCCCGCACCAGTTCCTGGGAATAGTCGGTTTTTTCTCCGGTACAGCGCGCCAGCTTCAGGAAGGTGAACGGCCCGATCACCACGGGCTTGGTCTCAATGCCCAGGGCCTTGGCCTGACGGAACCCGGAGAGAAAGCTGTCGGAATGGAGCCGCAGCTCCATATCGTCGTCCAGCTCCGGGACCATATAGTGATAGTTGGTGTTGAACCACTTTTTCATGGCCAGCGCCGTCACGTCGCCCTTGGGCCCCTGATAGCCCCGTGCCATGGCAAAATAGACCTCCAGCTCGTCGTCGCCCAGGGCCTGATAGCGCTTTGGGATTGCCCCAAGCATATAGGCCGTGTCCAGCATCCCGTCATACAGGGAAAAGTCATTGGACGGAATCAGCCACGCGCCCGCGTCGGCCTGGGTCCTCCACTGCTCCGCCCGCAGATCGGACACCGTAGCGAAAAGCTCCTCCCGGCTGATCTCCCGGCGAAAATATTTCTCTGTGGCAAATTTCAGTTCCCGATGGATGCCGATGCGCGGGAATCCAACGATGGAATATTGCATACGCTCATCTCCCAAATTGTGTTTCCTTCAGTATAGTCCCCCCGTGGTTTTCTGTAAAATACGAAAAAAAGGCGGTTTGCCATAGGATAAAACTATGGCAAACCGCCCTGGGCATTGCACTCCGTCCCGTTCACGGCTTCCCCTCCAGGCCCTGGGTGTGCCGCTTCAGCGCTTCGATATACAGGCTGGCAAAGCGCCCCGGCACGATTCGATTGTGGGTGATATAGCCGATCTCCATGTAGTCGTCCACCAGCAGAGGCACCGCGATGATGTTTTTGCCGTTGAGCTCCTCGCTGATGACGCCGCTGCAGATGGTGTATCCATTCAGCCCGATCAGCAGGTTGAACAAGGTGGCCCGGTCGCAGACCAGGATCTCCCGTCTGCACTCCAGGGTACTGAGGATTTCCTCTGAAAAGTAAAAGGCGTTGTGCTCTCCCTGCTCATAGGAGAGCCGGGGATATGGGGCCAGGTCCTCCAGGGAGATCGCCTCCCGCGACGCAAGGGGACTGCCCGCGCTGACAAACACATGGGGCTTTGCGATGAACAGCCTCTGAAACCGCAAATCTCCGGCGCGGATGGTCTTTCGGAGCACCGTTTCATTGAATTTGTTGAGATACAGCACCCCGACCTCGCTTCTCAGCTTCGCCACGTCCTCGATGATTTCATAGGTCTGGGTCTCCCGCAGCCGGAAATCGTATTCCTCGCCCCCGTGCTCCCGCAGCAGGTCCACAAACGCCTCCACCGCAAAGGAGTAGTGCTGAGTGGACACGCAGAACTGGTGCTTTCCCGGCGCCTTCCCGGAGTATTTCTCCTCAATCAAATCCGTCTGCTCGATCACCTGCCGGGCATAGCCCACGAACTCCTCGCCCTCGGCGGAGAGCACGACGCCCTTGTTGGTCCGGTTGAAAATGACAATGCCAAGCTCCGCTTCCAGCTCCTTGATGGCCGCTGTCAGACTGGGCTGGGAAATGTACAATTCCCTGGCCGCGCCGCTGATGGTCCCCTTGGCGGCCACCGTCACAATGTATTTGAGCTGTTGCAGGGTCATAATTCCTTCTCCTATGCCGTTTTTTGCGGGATACCGCGCCTTCCGTCCATCGCCGCAGGACGGCTTTCCCGATAGTATATCCTGATTGTACGCCGGAACAGCCGGGCCGTCAAGGGGAAAAATGCGGTCCGGTATGGACAAAACGGGATCAGAGGTGTATACGTTTCCCCTCCCCTGTCCATAATTTCATTGTTTACACTTTTTTCATGGACTTTTCCGTTAAAATGGAATAGAATAGCATCACAACTACCGGAGGGGGAAGCACTGTGAAAGATTTACGCCGGAGATTCGACCGGTTCGTCTACAACAACAGCAATAAGGGCATCCCAAACCTGATGCTGATAATCTGCGTGGGGACGCTGCTGTCCTATTTTGTCATGCTGGCGGACAGCAGCGGCACATTCTACAGCTTTATGTGCTTTAGCCGCTATAAGATCCTGCACGGGCAGGTCTGGCGGCTCATCACCTATATCTTTCTGCCCCAGAATAGCGGCATATGGCTGTTTTTGCTGCTGTTCGCCTACTATGGCATCGGGCGCATGGTGGAGCAGTTCTGGGGCGTACTGAAGTTCAACCTGTTCTATCTCACGGGCGTCATCATTATGGATGTGGCTGGACTGCTGATGGGCGTGTCCCCCAGCGTTTCCTATCTGAACCTGAGCCTGTTCCTGGCCCTGGCCACATTGACCCCGGAGAGCCGGGTGCTGCTGTTCTATGTCATCCCGCTGAAAATGAAATATCTGGCCTGGGCGTACCTCCTTCTGCTGCTGGTGGAGCTGGTTCAGCGAAACTTCTTCCCGGTGATCGCCCTGCTCAACTACTTCCTGTTCTTCGGGAGCGACTGTATCAATGTGCTGCCGGAGAGCTGGCAGCAGCGGCTGCGCCGCTCCGGCGGCTCCCGCCCCAAACGCGCCAAGCGCGCCGGCAAGCCCGACCCCAACTGGGCCGGCGGCTACAAGAAGCGCGCCTCCGGCGCCCATGCCAAGGTGGTGGACGCTCCGGCCTACCGGCACAAGTGCGCCGTCTGCGGCCGCACGGATGTTTCCAACCCGGAGCTGGAGTTCCGCTACTGCTCCAAGTGCAACGGCTATTACTGCTATTGCCAGGACCATATCAACAACCATGCACATATTCAATAGACTGCTTCTGCTGGCGGGGCTGCTTCTGCTGCTGGGGGGCTGCGGCGGCACATCGGACACCCTGACCGTGGTATTTCCGGAGGTGGGCAGCGCGGACGCGGCCCTGCTGATGACCGACACCGCCACGGTGCTGATCGACACCGGGGAAAGCGGCGACGGGGACGAGCTTCTGGCCCTTCTGGAGACCTATGGCCGGGATACCATCGACCTCCTTATTCTCTCCCACTATGACAAGGACCATGTGGGCGGCGCGGCGGAAATTCTGGGCTCTGTTTCCGTCCGGCGGGTCATCGGCTCCACCTATCCCAAGGATTCCGACCAGGTGGCGGCATATCGGGCGGCCCTATCCGCCGCCGGTCTTACGGAGGAGGTCCCCTCCGGGGCCATGTCTCTGACTCTGGGCGGCATGGAGCTTACCATTGACCCGCCTGAGGCGGCGGAATATTCCGAGGACCAAAGCAACAACTCCTCCCTGATCGTCTCCGTGACCTACGGCGAAACCAATCTGCTCTTTGCCGGGGACGCCATGGCCCAGCGGCTGGCGGAGTTTGACTGGACCCGGCAGACCTACGACCTGGTGAAAATCCCCCACCACGGGCGGGATGCGGAAACTCTGTCCTACTATCTTCCCTCCATGCGGCCCGGCGCAGCCGCCATCATCACCAGCTCCAAAAAGGAGCCGGAGAATGACGACCTGCTGGACGCGCTCAGCGCGGCGGGTATGGTCCCCTACCGCACCCGGAAAGGCGCCGTCACGGTGATCTCCGACGGAAAATCTCTGACCATCCAACAGGCTCCATAACGCCACGTCCAAGGACGCGCTGCAAGCACAATTTTGCAGCGCGTCCTTTTTTCAAATTTTGCATGATTCTCCGCAAGCTGAGGATAATAAGTCCATCAAGAACTGCGGAGGAATACTATGCAAACAAAACATTTGGGGCGGCAGACCGTCCGCTTTGACTTCCCGCCCTCCATCGTGTCCGCGGCCTCGGTGGTGGGGAAAAAGGAGGGCGAGGGACCTCTCCGGGACTATTTTGATGAGATCAGCCGGGACGCCCACTTCGGGCAGAGCACCTGGGAGCAGGCGGAGAGTCAGATGCAGACGCTGGCTCTCCAGACCGCGCTGAAAAAGGCGGCGCTGTCGCCCGCCCAGGTGGATATGCTCTTTGCCGGGGACCTGCTGAACCAGTGTATCGGCACCAGCTTCGCCGCACGGGGAACGGGTATCCCCTTTTACGGGCTTTACGGGGCCTGCTCCACCATGGCCGAGAGCCTCTCTCTGGCGGCCATGGCGGTGGAGGGCGGCTATGCGGGCTGTGCTGCGGCCGTGACCTCCTCCCATTTCGCCTCGGCGGAGCGGCAATACCGCCTGCCCCTGGAATACGGCGGCCAGCGGACGCCCACGGCCCAGTGGACCGTCACCGGGTCCGGCGCGGCCATTCTCGGCCCCCACGGACAGCCGCCCTATATCCGTGGCGTCACCACCGGGAAAATCGTGGACCTCAGCATCACCGACGCCAACAACATGGGCGCAGCCATGGCCCCGGCCTTCGTGGACACCGTTATCCGCCATTTTGAGGACACGGGATCAGGTCCCAGGGACTACGAGCTGATCGTCTCCGGGGACCTGGGCTCCGTGGGACAGGATCTGGCGCTGGACCTGTTTCGCCGGGAGGGGTACCGGCTTGGGGACCGGCTGGCGGACTGCGGCACGCTGATCTTTGACCGGAAAACCCAGGACGTCCATGCCGGAGGCTCCGGCTGCGGATGCAGCGCCGTGGTGCTCTGCGGGTATCTGCTGAAAAAGCTGCAAGCCGGAAAATACCGCAATATCCTGTTCTGCGGCACCGGCGCTCTGCTGTCCCCGGTTTCCACCCAGCAGGGAGAATCCATCCCCGCCATCTGCCACGCGGTGGCCATCTCCTCGGAAGGAGGGTGTCTATAGTGGAATATCTCAACGCATTTCTCTGCGGCGGAATTCTTTGCGCCATCGGCCAGCTTCTCATCGACAAGACCAAGCTGACCCCGGCGAAGATTCTGGTGTGCTATGTGGTCTCCGGCGTCGTTCTGGGCGGTCTGGGCGTGTATGAGGCCGTCAAAGCGTGGGGCGGCGCGGGCGCCACCATCCCCCTGACCGGCTTTGGCTACAATCTGGCCAAGGGCATCCGGGAGGCTGTGGACCGGGACGGCTGGATCGGGATCTTCACCGGAGGCTTCACAGCGGCGGCGGGCGGCGTCACGGCGGCCATCGTGTTTGGCTATCTGGCCGCATTGATCTTCAAGCCCAAGGATAAAACCTGAAAGGCTGGTTATACTACAGTGGCGGAGCGATCCGACACAATGTAAGGAGGACTTTGATTCATGGACATCGAGAATCAGAATCGCAGAGAGCAGAACCAGAACAATCAGAACAACCAGAACCGCAAGGAGCAGAAGCAGAACAGCCAGAACAGCCGCAACGAGAATCGCAGCGAGAACCGCAACGAAAACCGCAGATAAGACGGCGGTAA
>CAZBOR010000034.1:0-15437 GCA_964493585.1 uncultured Oscillospiraceae bacterium | reverse complement strand
GCGGCCATCGCGCCATGCCCCATAGGGAGCGAGGCACAATGGCCGCGTGGATCATCGCGCTTTTATCAGAGCTGCATCGCTCTGGAATATGCCTGACGGTTGACCTTCTGCAGATTGCCGCAGCCGTTGCAGTCGCCGACCAGCAGGAACTGGTCCGCCGCATCCGCAAAGGCCAGCGCCTCGTCGGTCAGCGGCTTCATGCCGCCGCACAGAACGACGGAGTCCGCTTCTATGCTGCTTTCGTTGCCGTCCGCATCCACATAGTAGACCGTTCCGCCGTCCACCCGCTTCGTGGTCACGCCGGTGATGCCCTTGAGATTTTCGTATTTCTCCCAGGCGGGGCGCATTCCCTCCCGGCCTGTGACCGGGTCCGTTCCCACAAAGGCCATGGTGATATAGTGCAGCTTGGAGCAGTCGTGGCCGATCTCCTTCTGACGGGTCAGCAGCGTGACATGATGTCCGTTTTCGCAGAGGTACATGGCGGTCTCCACGCCGGTCTCCGAAGCGCCCACAATGACCACGTTCTTCCCCAGCTCCTTCTCCCGGCCAAAGACGTCCGTGCAGAACCGGTATTCGTCCTTCAGCTTGCCGTTTTCATCGGCAAAGCCCTCCATGGAGGCCGGGATCTTGGGTGCGGCGCCGGTGCAGGCCACCACCGCGTCAAAGCCCTCTCCGGCGATCATCTCCGGGGTGGCCTCGCAGTTCAAGACCACCTTGACCCCGCTTTTCTCCATCTGGCGAATCAGCCACGCCTTATATTCCCCGATGGGCCACTTGAAGGAGGCGTAGTCGCCGTGGATGATCTGGCCGCCCAGCTTGCCGGTCTTTTCGTACACCGTGACGTCATGGCCTCTCCCGGCCGCATAGATCGCCGTACGCATACCGGCGGGGCCGCCGCCAATGATGGCCACCTTTTTGGCCTTGCCGGGCGCGCTGACCATACGGCCGAGCTTATGCTCGATGCCCATTTTCGGGTTGACAGAGCAGACGGACAGCCAGGGATCGGGATCGTCCAGAATGGTGCCGTGGCACTTGTTGCACCAGAGACACGGCGTAATATCCTCGCCCCGGCCCTCCTGGAGCTTGATCCCGTACTCCGGGTCCGCGAAGAATGCGCGGGCCATGCCGATGATGTCGCACTTGCCCTCGGCGATGTAGCGGTCCAGCTCCTCCGGGTCCTGGAAGCCGCCCACGGGTTCCAGCAGCAGCTTTTTGACCCCGGCGGACTTGATGGCCTCGGCATAGCGGATCACGTCGTGCTCCCCCTTCCGGAAGGTGAAGCCCGTGGGATGGGACTTGCACATATCCTTCTCCCGGAGCTGCATAATGTCGATGCGGCCCTCGCAGAGCTTTGCAAATTCGATGGCGGTGTCCAGATCGTAGCCCACAGCGCCGCCGTTGTAGCCCTTCGGCTGCTCTCCGGCGATGCCGAATTCAATGATCCAATCCGGGAACGCTTTTTTGACCGCGTCCGCACATTCCAGCACATAGCGGGTGCGGTTTTCCAGCGTGGAACCGTCGTATTCATCGTCCCGCATGGATGCGCCGAAGGGACCGCCGGAGGCTGCCAGCGTGTTTTCCACCCGCATGGAATAGCCATCGTACCCATAGGCCCGGAAACGGCGGCACTTCTCCACAAACGCCTGGATGTTCTCCTGGATCATCTCCTTTGTGGCAGGCTTCGTGGCCGGACGGGGACCCATGGGGCCAAAGTTCATGGGCTTGGACCCGTTGAGGCTGTAGCCCTCCGGAAACTCCGGGAAGCTGATGCCCACCAGGATCTTGGAGCCGTAGAAGTGGATGTCATCGGCGAGCTGGCTGAAATAGTTGCCCACAGCCGGGTCGCTGTAGTCAAAGTTCTGCATATGGACCATGTCACTGTAATAGTCGCCCTTGCGCTGGTTCGGATTGGACCACTCCGCCAGGGTGATGATGGCGCAGCCGTTCCGCGCAATATTGGTGTAGAACGCCATCAGTCCCTCTGCTGGGAAGTTCTCCGGTCCCTGCAGGAAGTGCGGAGAGGCATTGGGAAACAGAGTGCGGTTTTTGACCACCACGTTGCCGATTTTCAGCGGCGAGAGCAGATGCTGATATTTTTTGCTCATGGTTTTTCCTCCTAATTTATTTATTTTGAGGCGTGACCTCAATTTTCGCGATGGGATTTGCGTCGGCGGCGATCTTCAGGTCCGCGCTTTCAATGTGGGTGTATATCTCGGTGGTGTTCAAATGCTCGTGGCCCAGGACCTCCTGGACCGTTTTCACATCCACGCCCTGGGACAGCATCAGCGTCGCCGCCGTATGCCGGAGCTTGTGGGCGGAGAACTGGGTGGGGTCCAGCCCCGCGGCGGCCAGATGCTTTTTGACCATCCGGTGTATGGCGTTCGTGCTCATTCTGCCGCCCTTCTGCGACAGGAACATGGGTCTGCGGACATCGTTCTGAAGCTCCGGCGGCAGCGTGGCGTTGTAGGCGAGGACTGCGTCGATACACGCCTTCCCCATATAGACCGTCCGCTCCTTGTTGCCCTTTCCCAGGACCCGGAGCCGGTCCTGATACATACTCCCGTAGTTCAGATTCGCCAGCTCCGAAATACGGACGCCGCAGTTCAGGAATATCATCAGGATCGCCATGTCCCGCTGGGCATACCGGCCGCTGACCGATTGCAGCAGCTCCTTGGCCTGGTCCAGCGTCAGATATTTGGGCAGGGCGCGGCGGAGCTTGGGATACTCCACATCCGCCACAGGGTTTTCCTCCAGCTGCTTGGTCCGCACCGTCAAATATTTGTAGAAGGACTTGATGGCGGACAGCTTTCTGGCCCTGGCCGCGTTTTCGATGCCGTGTCCGGGATGCTTCGTCTCCGGATGATAGACCCGGTCGTCGCTGAGATAGGAAAAAAAGTCATAAATATCCTCCAGCGTGATCCCCTTGATAAATTCCAGGTCCACATTCCGGATGGAGATGGTATTCAGGTCTGTCTCATAGGGCAGGTCGCTGCGGATCATCACCATGTACCGGAGAAACATCCTCAGGTCCAGGTAGTATTCGGAAATCGTCTTGGAGGACTGGCCCTTGATGGTTTCGTGATAGGATAGAAATTCCCTTAAAATTCTGGGACAATCGCGCATATCCATTGTCAACACCTGATTATTCGGAAAATATGGTTTTCAGCTCCGCAAACGCCTGCACAGCGGCCTCGAAGCGGTCCGCCCGGCCAAAGCCATAGGCGGCAAATACAAAGGGTACGCCCGCCGTCTGGGCGGCGCGCTGGTCCCCGCCGGTATCGCCCACATAGACCGGACGGCGCAGGCCGTAGCGCTGTACCACGGCGGCGATATTCTCGTCCTTTCCCCGCCCGGTGTCCCCATAGCAGAGAGAGCCGGTGAAATACCGCCCCAGGCCATGGGCGGCCAGAAACGCCTCGATGTACCCGCTCTGGCAATTACTGACGATAAACAGCCGGAATTGACGGCTGAGCAGCTCCAGCGTTTCCGGCACCAGAGGATAGAGCCGCGCGCCATGGCGCCTGAGAAAGCGGTTTTCCTCCTGTACGCACTCCTCCATCAGCGCCATGCGGCGCCGGGGCGCCTCCCGGGAGAACAGCCGGTCTGCGATCTCATTCATTTGAAGGCCCATGACCGTCTCCTGCTCTGCCCTGGTGATGGGCGGCCGCAGTCCCGGATACCGCGCGATCACCCGATTCCACGTCAAAATGATCTCGTCCACCGCGTCCCAAAGGGTCCCATCCAGGTCGAATAGAATTCCGTCGGTCTGCATACGCCGCTCCTCCCCTTATTGCTCCGTCTCCGGCGTGGGAGGCTCCTCCCCCTCCGGGGCGCTTTTCGCGGCCTCCTGCATCGCCTCGATGGGCTTGACCAGGTACTGGTCGATCAGAGGATAGCAGGCGAAGATGCTCAGGAAATTGGTAAAGCTGTAGACCAGCAGGCCCAGGAACAGAATTTCAAAAAACGGGTGGACCGCCATAATCAGCAGATAGACGGCAATCCAGATCAGCAGATTGGCAAGGCCGCTGAAAAAATTACGGAAAATCCCGATAAACGCCAGGAGCCATGCGTTTTTGACCAGAGATCTGAGATTCAGATGTACCGTGACCACCATCAGATAGAAGTACTTTCGCATAAAGATATAGAAAATCGCCAGCAGCAGCGTCAGATACTTGGAGATCTGCACCACGGTGGCCAGCTCCGCAGAGGGGCTGTAGGTCATATTGAATACGACCAGATACGCGATCACGCAGTCCACAATGCCCAGCGGCATCCCCTGCTTCCAGTTCTCCCTGGCCTTGTCCCAGATGTCGCTGACCCAGGAGTGGGACTGACGGGAATAGTTGCGGAGCACATAGGTGACGCCGCACTTGACCGGGCCATAGGCCAGCACCGAGAGGATCAGCAGCAGGATCTGGATCGCCCTGGGCACATGGGCGTAATACAGCATGGTCAGATAGAGCAGCGGCGTAAACATACTCATAAGACCGTCGCCGCCGCTGAGCGAGGCGTCCCGGATGGTCTCCAGCGGTCCGCTGCCGGAAAACGTCACATAGCTGTTTTCATATTCCGCCAGCTCGTCAATGGTGGAAACGCCCTCCAGCTGGAACCAGGTGTCAATGGTGTTTTCGGAATCCTCCGCCGCGGCCCCGCGGTCCGTGTAAAGGGTCACTGTAAAGGTCCCGTTTTTGTCGGGGTCCACATCCAGTACATAGTCGTTTCCCGACGCCCCCGGCTCGTTGGCCGTCACCGTCAGCGCTCCCTGGGTAAAGGACGCACAGGTGCCGGTATAGCCCCAGCGCTCAAAGGTGGTATACAGGGTGTCGTAGGCCTCCGCATAGATGGTCATCAAAATCGGCAGCAAAACGATGAGATAGATCACGTTCACCTGGATAAAGCGCCAGAACTTCCGTCCATAGATCTCAAAAAAGCGGAAAAAGGCATTTTTCTCCGGCGCGTCCTTTTCCACGCCCTTTCCGGGCTTATAGTAGCTCTTGTATGAAAACAGTCCCATGATGCAGCTCCTTTATGGCGAGAGATACTTTATCTGTTATTATAGCATCCGCGAAGTATAACTGCAAGCATAAACCGGCAAAAAAGCGGCGCAGCCGAAGCTGCGCCGCCAAAAAACTACATGGCCTTGGGATGGCTCTTATTATAGACGGATTTTAAGTGCTGCTTGACAAGCTGCGCGTAGACCTGGGTGGAGGAGATGTCGCTGTGTCCCATCATCTCCTGGATGGAATGGAGGTCCGCGCCGTTTTCCAGCAGATGCGTGGCGAAGCTGTGCCGCAGAGTGTGGGGCGTGATATCCTTGTCGATGTGGGCCTTTTCCTGGTAGGTCTTGATGATCTTCCAGAAGCCCTGACGGCTCATCCGTTCCCCGTTGACGTTGACAAACAGGGCCTGCTCGTTCATGTCCGCGATCATCTTGGGACGGATATTCTGCATATACACCGCCAGGGCGTCCACCGCAGCGGGATACAACGGAATGATGCGCTCCTTCTTCTTCCCCTCACAGCGGATGAAGCAGCCGGCCAGATTCACATCCGTCACATTCAGAGAGATCAGCTCCGTGGCGCGGATGCCTGTGGCGTAGAGCAGCTCCAGCATGGCCTTGTCCCGGTAGCCCTTCAGATCGGTACACTGGGGCTGCGCCAGCAGAAGCTCCACCTCCTTGCAGGTCAGCACCTGGGGCAGCTTTTTCTCCGCCTTGGCGGTGGCCACATGCGCTGCGGGATTCCGGCTGATGACCGCCTCCCCCACCAGATAGTTGAAGAAGCCCTTGATGGAGGCGAGACTGCGGGAGACCGTGGCGGTGGATTTCCCCAGGCCGGATAGATAGTCCAGATATGTACTGACAACGGACTCCGTCACGTCCTGAACCTGGAGATGCCGGTCCGCCGCATATGACGCAAACTGCCGAAGGTCCCGCATATAGGAGGACACGGTATTGGCAGAAGCGTGTTTTTCAGTTTCGAGGTAGCGCTCATATGCGGCCAAATACGTTTTCATACCACGATCATACTCCGAACTTCAAAAGATAGATACAGCCCAGCCATTGGGCCACGGTACATTCCAGAAGGGACGCCAGGGCGAGCACCAGCAGCGTCACGACCAAAACCGGAAACCATGTCCGGCAGACGGAGGCGCTCCCATAGGACAGGCTCTGTCCCACGGACCATGCCCCCAGCAAAAAGCCATAGGGCAGCACCAGCAGGAACCGGAACAGCAGCATCAACGCCAGCAGCGGAAGGCCCGCCCGTCCCATGGAGCCGAGGACCGCCGCAGCCGTACCGCCCAGCAGCAGCCCCTCCAGGCCAAACGCCGGCGGCACCAGGGCCGCGCCCCATCGGATAAAGGCGAAGAGGTACAGCGGGAGCAGGAATCTGCCGTTGGACACAAGGGCCTGAGACAGCGTTTCTCCGGTCCCGGCGGGCGACAGGGTCGTTCCGACACCGCCCAGATACATCACCGCGCATCCCAGCAGCGCGCCGGTCACAAACAGCGCCAGATTCAAGCAATTCGCCCGCGCAGATGCAGCCCTGCGCGGCATCCGGAAATCGGTTGTCATCCGCATCACCCCATAGATAGTATGGGGAAACCGGGACGGAAATACCATATGTTGTGGAAATTATTTTTTCCACAGGGTTTTGCACAGGACCCGATGCTCTCCGCATACATAATATACTCCAAAACGTCTGAAATATCAAGATTTTTTTGTATTTTTGTCTATTATGCCAAAATGTTATGTCTATAGTATTATGTAAACAAGTTAACCTTTCAATGACGCTGACGCAAAAACTCCCAAGATATTGTGTGAAAAAACGTCCAAAGACACAGGATATAGAAAATGAATTACGTCGCGCACAATCCTGCACGCGACGTAATTTTTATTCACCTCATCAATTATTCCGGAATTTTTGCAGCTCCGGCTTCAATTGCTCTCATGGCGATGGCACATTCCAGGCGCTTGCGCTGCATTTCGCAGCCCAGGCGGTAGGGCTTCCGCATATCCCCGTTGGCATTGAGGTTTGCCGCAGAGCAGCCGCCGCTGCAATAGAATCTCGCCCAGCAGGTCTGGCAGTCCTCCCTGGTGTAGATGTTCAGTCCGGCGAAGCGGTCCGCGATCTCCATGTCAAACTCCCCGGTGAGGACGCTGCCCATGCGGTACTCCTCCTTCCCCACGAACTGGTGACAGGGATAGATCTCTCCGTCCGGCGTCACCGCCACATACTCGCAGCCCGCGCCGCAGCCGCGCATCCGCTTGATGACGCAGGGCCCCTGGCTCAGGTCCACGTTGAAGTGGAAGAAGCTAAAGTCCCTGCGATGGAGCATGATTTTGGCAAGTCGCTCATACTCCTCAAAGATTCGGGGCAGGTCCTGCTCCCGCAGGCTGTAGGGATCGGAGTCCGCAGCCGTCACCGGCTCCACGGAAATGCTGTCCACCCCCAGGTCCGCAATGCTGAGCACGTCCTCGGAAAAATCCAGGTTGTCCCTGGTGAAGGTCCCGCGGACATAGTAGTCCTTGTGCTTGTCCCGCTGGGCGATGAGCTTCAGGAATTTGGGGACGATCAGGTCATAGCTCCCCTTCCCGTTGACCGTCAGACGGTTTCTGTCGTTGACCTCTTTTCTGCCGTCCAGCGACAGCACGCAGTTGTCCATATTCTCGTTGAAGTATCGGATGTTTTCGTCGCTGAGCAGCACGCCGTTGGTCGTCATGGTGAAGCGGAAGTGCTTGTTCCACGCCTCCTCATTGGCGCGGGCGTACTCCACGGTGGCCTTGACGGTCTCCATGGCCATCAGCGGCTCTCCGCCGAAGAAGTCCACCTCAATATTATGACGGTTTCCGGATTTCTTCACCACCCAGTCGATGGCCTGTCTGGCCACCGCCGGCGGCATGATCTTCCGGCCCGTTCCAAAGTCGCCCGTAGACGCGAAGCAGTATTTGCACCGCAGATTGCAGTCGTGAGAGACGTGCAGGCACAGAGCCTTTACCGGCGCGTCCTTTGGCACGGCGACGGCCGGATCCACATAATCCATGGGCGTATACAAAAGCCCCTGCTCCTTCAGCTCCATCAGCTCCTGCCACGCGGCCTCCGCCTCCTGACGGTCCACGCCGGGCAGCTCCGGCATGACCTCCGGGTCCTCGCCCGCCGCCGCCAGCAGATCATAGCTGAGCCGATCCAGCACATGAACAGCGCCGCTGTTGACGTCTACCGCGATATTGCATCCAAGTACAGAAAACGTATGTACCATTGTTTTTCCTCCAAATTGACAAATTGAAGGGAGGGACCAAAGCCCCTCCCCCGTTTGCAGCCACAGGTGACATCAGCGATCCTTGTTCTCGCACTTCTGGTTGGCAACCGTGCAGGAAGTTTTGCAGGCAGACTGGCAGGAAGTCTGACACTCGCCGCAGCCGCCCTTGCAGGCGCTCTCCTTGAGCGTGGCGCCATTGAGCGTTTTGATATGCTTCATTCTTATCCTCCTCTGTGGTGATATATCAAAGTGTTATCATTATACCATAGGTTTCCGGGAATTTCAACGTGTTTTCGCGGGATTTTCTACAATGTTTGTCAGGAATACCGACGGCGCTTCTGCCGGGAGGACAGCAGCGCCCCCGGAATCGCCCCCACAAGTCCGCAGCACGGGATGACCCACGGGCTTTCTCCGACGGTTTTGAATATCAGTCCCCGCAGCACAAAGACGATCAGCAGATAGACCGCCCATGTGCAAAGGCACAGGGGCAGCCGGGCTTTTCCGGCCCGCTTTCCGCACAGCAGCGCCCCAAGAAGGGCTGCCGCCACGGTGACGATGCAGGCCGCCGGACCCATGGCTCCCACCGGCAGCAGGCCGCCGCCCACCAGAGCCGCCGTCAGCGCCGCAAGCCCCAGCGACAGCGCCAGCATCACGGCCACGCCCATGGCCACCGCCCGCAGCGCCGCCGAAGCACCATTCGCTTTCATCATAAAAAACTCCCCTCGCAGTATTCTCGGAACAGAATATGCGAGAGGAGGCCAAGGTATTCTTATTTGCTTTCGGTCGTCTGCGTCCCCTTGGTGGAGATGGCCCAACGGGCAAGCTGAATACGGACGCGGTCCTCGCCGGTCTCGATCGTGACCAGGTCATCCTTGATGTGGACGACCTTGCCGATGATGCCGCCGATGGTCGTGACATCATCCCCCACGGCCAGGGCGTTTCTCATCTCATTGAGCGCCTTTTTCTTCTTGTTCTCCGGCCGGATCAGCAGGAAATAGAACACCGCGATGAGCACCACAAAGGGCAAAAGCGTCGTCAGCAGAGTCGCGGTCGTGCTGGTAGATTCCGTCGTGGTAAGCACCACGTTAAATGCGTTCATAAACATTCCTCCGATTTGTATTGATTACCCCTATTATACGGTCTAAGGCCGCAGAATGCAAGGATAACTTATATTTTTCTGGCCAGCTTTTCCGAATATTCCGCACGGAACGCCGCGAAGGTTCCCGTATCCAGCGCCTCGCGGATGCGCGCCATGAGGCTGTTGTAGAAATAGAGGTTGTGCATCACCGCCAGCCGCATGGCGAGCATTTCCTCGGCCTTGAACAGATGGTGGATGTAGCTCCGCGTATAGCGGCGGCACACGGGACAGCCGCACTCCGGGTCGATGGGCCGGGCATCGTAGATGTATTTGGCATTTTTCATGTTGATGGCGCCCTGCCAGGTGAAGAGCCGCCCGTGCCGGGCGTTTCTGGCGGGCATCACACAGTCGAAGAAGTCGATTCCCCTGGCCACGCCCTCGATGATATTGCTGGGCGTCCCGACGCCCATGAGATAGCGGGGCTTCTGCTCCGGGGCGTGGGGCAGCACCACATCCAGAATGTGATACATGGTCATAGTCGGTTCTCCCACCGCCAGCCCGCCGATGGCCACGCCGCCCAAGGGCAGGTCCTTCATCTGCTCCATATGCCAAATGCGGAGATCGTCATAGGTGCCGCCCTGGTTGATTCCGAAGAGCACCTGGCCCGGATTCACCGTGTCGGGGAGCTGGTTCAGCCGGTCCAGCTCCCGGATACAGCGCAGCAGCCACCGCTGGGTGCGCTCCACCGACGCCTTGACGTATTCCCGCGGCGACGGATTTTTCACGCACTCGTCAAAGGCCATGGCAATATCGGAGCCGAGGTTGGACTGTATCTGCATACTCTCCTCCGGCCCCATGAAGATCCGGTGTCCGTCCAGGTGCGAGGCAAAGGTGACGCCCTCCTCCTGAATTTTCCGAAGTCCCGCCAGAGAAAACACCTGAAAGCCGCCGGAATCCGTCAGGATCGGGCCGTCCCATGTCATAAAACGATGCAGCCCGCCCATGGCCCGGACCACCGTGTCACCGGGACGAAGATGCAGATGATAGGTGTTGCTCAGCTCCACCTGCGTACCGATCTGCTCCAGGTCTGCGGCGCTGAGGCCGCCCTTGATGGCCCCCTGGGTCCCGACGTTCATAAACACCGGAGTCTGGACGGTTCCGTGGGGACAGGTAAACACGCCCCGGCGGGCCGGGCCCTCCGTTTTGATGATCTCAAACATACAGCTTCTCCGTTTCTTTTGCGTCTCCAAAGGGAAACGGTGCTGAAGGTATCCCCAACACCGTTTCCCTTTGGCTTTATTATAGTGTTCCCGCCCGAAGCTGTCAACCAAAAAGTGAAAATATTGACGGTCGTCACAGCTTCCAGCTCACCGCGCTCTGTCTGCCGGAGATAAAGCTGCGGTACAGGCCCTCCTCCGCCATGAGCTGTGCATGGGTGCCGCGCTGGACGATCCGCCCCCGGTCGATCACCAGGATCTGGTCCGCGTTCCGCACGGTCTTGAGGCGGTGGGCGATCATAATGATGGTCTTTTCCCTGGTCAGGGCCTCGATGGCCTGAATCAGCTCCGCCTCGTTTTCCGGGTCTACGTTGGCCGTGGCCTCGTCGAGAATGACCACAGGCGCGTCCTTCATGATCGCTCTTGCGATGGAGATACGCTGGCGCTCGCCGCCGGACAGATTCGCGCCGCCCTCGCCGACCATGGTTTCATAGCCGTCGGGCAGAGCCATGATAAAATCGTGGCAGCAGGCCCGCTTCGCCGCCTCCATGACCTGCTCCATCGACGCCTCCGGCGTCCCGAACCGGATATTGTTGGCGATGGTGTCATGGAACAAATAGACGTTCTGGAACACAAAGGAGAAGTTTTCCATGAGGCTGTCCATGCTGTAGTCCCGGACGTCGCGGCCTCCCAGGGTGACGCTGCCGCTGTCCACGTCCCAGAACCGGGAGAGCAGACTGGTCAGCGTGGTTTTCCCGCTGCCGGAGGGACCCACAATCGCCGTTGTGGTGCGCTGGGGAATGTACAGGGACACATCGTCTATGATCTTCCGGCTGCCATAGGAGAAGTCCACATGGTCCGCCACAATGTCGAAGCGCTCCGGCACGGCGTCCACGCCGGAAAGGTCCATCTGTCTGACCGACAGGATGGCCTGGGCCTTGTCCACGCTCAGATCGACGGTCCGAAGCAGCGCGGAGTAATTTCCCGCAGTCTCCAGGCTGGTATAGATGATAAAGGAGCTGATTATCATGAGAATACAGTTCAGCAGCTCCATGCCGCCGCCGATGTAGAGCGCGAGGGACAGCGCCGTCATTCCCACGCCGGTCATCTTGGCCACGAAATTCTGCGCCGCCATAAACGGGATAAAGGTCATCTCCATGCCGGTATTGACGGCGGTATGCCGGTCGATGGCCTCGTTCAGCTCCCGGCTCTTTGCGCCGGTCAGACGGTAGGCCCGGACCTCTGAGATGCCCCGGATGTACTCCAGTATCTTCTCCACCAGGCGGTAATCGGCGTCGATCTTCCGCTGGGCGATCCGCTCGGACGCCTTCTGCATCCCGCTGTTGACAGCCAGGAACACCAGCAGTCCCGCAAGCACCACCAGGGCGACCCGCCAGTCAAAAAAGGCCAGCATCCCAACGATCAGAGCCGTGGTCAAAAGTCCCTGACTGACCTGCATGACCACTCTGGTGGCCACATTTTCAAGATTCTGCATGGTGTTCGTCACCACAGACGTAATTTCTCCCAGGCTGTTTTCGTTGAAATAGCCCATGGGAAGGTAGCGCATATGCTCCGCGATCTCGATGCGCTTGTCCGCCGAGGCCGCATATCCGGCCTCGGTTTGCAGCATGGTGGAGAAATATTTGACGGCGGCGGCCCCAAGGACGGACACCAGCATGATGCCAAGGCTCCCAAGGCAGCTCCATCCCGTCACGTCATCCTCCAGCAGCGCCCGCAGCATCAGGGCCACAGCGGGAATCTTCAGCGCCTCCAGCATCGCCTCCAGCACGCCCAGCACGATGGATCTTTGAAATTTCCGGCGGTTTTCCGGCCCGCAGAATGCGAAAAATTTACGGATGATGTCAATCATGGCGCTCCTCCCCTTCCCCGGCGCGGTCCCTGACGGAGATGTGAGAGGCCCACATTCTCCGGTACAATCCATTTTGCTCCAGAAGCTGTCCATGGGTCCCCTGCTCCCGAATGTAGCCATGGTCCACCACATAAATGCGGTCCGCGTCCTGTATGGTGGACAGCCGGTGTGCGATCACGATCAGGGTCTTGTCCTGCACCAGCCGCGCCACGGAGGTCTGGATCAGTGCCTCGCTTTCCGGGTCCGTGTATGCCGTGGCCTCGTCCAGGATCACGATGGGCGCGTCCTTCAGCATGGCCCGCGCGATGGCGATGCGCTGGCGCTCGCCGCCGGACAGATGCCCGCCTGAGGAACCGGCCACGGTGTCATAGCCATGCTCCAGACCCATAATGAACTCGTGACAGCCGCAGCGTCTGGCTGCCTCCTCCACCTCCTCGTCGGTGGCTGTGCCGTTGGTCCTCCCCATACGGATGTTCTCGCGGATGGTCTGGTCGAACAGGTAGTTGCTCTGGGAGACATAGGCGATACGGTCGCTGTATTCCTCCAGCGGGAGCTGGCGGATGTCCACTCCTCCCAGCGTGATGCTTCCGCCGCTGACGTCCCACAGCGCGGCAATCAGCCGGGCGATGGTGGATTTCCCGGAACCCGACGGCCCCACCAGCGCCACATAGCTGCCCTCCGGTATCTCCATGTCGATCCCGTGCAGGACCTCCGTTTCCCCGTATCCAAACCGCACCTGGGACAATACGATGCTGTTGCCATCGGGCTGCGTATGGGCAGTCTCCGGACGCTCCATCCTGGGTGCGTCCAGGATCTTCCGAATCTCGCCTGTCAGCACGTCGAGCTGTCTCAGGTCGTCCGTGTAGGAGAAGCAGGTGACGACCGGCGTGATCAGAGCCACGGACAGGATTACGCAGAAGATAAAGGTCTCAGGTGCCAGCGTGCCGCGTGCCGCGAGCAGCCCTCCGATGGGCAGCACCGTCAAAAGTGTGGCGGGCATGATGTTCAAGGAAAGGGTAAAAAAGAGGTTGCAGCTTCGCATCCAGCTCACATAGCTGTCCGCCGCATCCCTGGCCGCCGCCACAAAACGCCCATAGGATTCTCTGGTCTTTCCAAAGACCTTGATGACCTCAATGCCGCCGATATACTCCACCGCCGTGTCGTTGAGGGTCTTGGTGGCGTTCACCGCCCTGGCAAAGTGCTCCTCATAGCCGATCATCATGCCCATAAAGCAGATTAGACCCACCGGCAGCGGAATCAGCGACACCAGGGCCATCCGCCAGTCGGTCACAAGCAGAACGATGAAGATACATATGGGCGCCAGGAGATTGGAGGTAAACTCCGGAAGAATATGGGCCAGCGTCGTTTCACAGGCGTCCACATTTTCCACCAGCGTGCTTTTCAGCGTCCCGGACTGCCGCTCCAGGACACTCCCCAGGGGCATTTGGGCCAGATGGTCCGTTCCCCGCTTGCGGATCTCGCCCAGCACCGCAAAGGTCGCTCTGTGGGAGCAGCCTGTGGAGACCGCGTGGAATATCACGCGCAGGGTCCAGAGGATGGCCATCGCCAAACACCGGAGCAGATAGGCGCGAAGGACACGGTTTCCGGACAGCAGCATTTGTACGATGTCCGCCATCACGAAGTAGGGCGCAATCTGGCAGGCCACGCCGCAAACCGCCATCAGGACGCTGAGCGCATAGCCGCCCCGGTGTCCCTTTGCCTGCCCCAGCAGCCAGGAGAGGCCAGAGGGCTGCTTGCCGCTCTCCGGCTCTCGCGCGGATGGGCGATCCCCGCCTTTCCGCTCCGGTGCGGTGTCTTTTTGTTCCATACGTTCGTTCCTCCTCTTGACGAATTCTTACCGAATGTGATACTATGTAGTTAGATATAACTAATCACAGCTTATCAAATCCGGTCCCATATTGCAAGCGAGCGAACGAAATCGCGTCCAATTGGGGCAAAGAAACGTCCAATCAGGGCATGGAGGTGCCGATATGAACCCCACAATCGAACAGTTTTACGCGCCGATCCTCTCCGGATGCGGATTTATGCCGGAGCCGGACAACCACCGCTACGGCCCCATGGGAACCTGCTGGCGGCTGTCGGAGGACCTCGGACACGGATACTACTGGCTCTACGGACAGCAGGACCTGTTTTCCGTCAGCATCCACGACTTCTATTTCCACGAGGACACCCTGATGGATTTTTATATGCCGGAGCTTGTCAATATTGAATGGTATGATTCCGTATCCGGCGAGGTGCTGTCCCCCCGCAAGCCCCTGTACGCCGGATGTATCAGGACCTTTGTGGGCGGCGAAAGGACCTGCCGGTACCGCATCCGCAAAAATGTCCCCCTCGTCACTGTGAGTATCGCAATCATGCCGGCCTATTACGAGGACTACCTGAAGCGGACCTATCCGGAGGAATATATCGATTTGATGGATGCGTTCCGCTTGATCGACCAGACCGAGCATTTCCCGGAAATGGAGCGGCTTTTGAGATCCGTCCGGGACCACCGGAGCAGCGGGATCTCCGCGAAGCTCTTTTATGAGGGAAAGGTGGCCGAGGCGGTTTCTCTGGTGGCGGAAAAATACTGCACCCGAACCCGGCAGACCGCCGCGCTCTCCCAGGCGGACCGGCGGCAACTGGCGGAGGTGACAGCCTATATCGACGCCCACTACGCCTGCGAGCTTCCGCTGGAGCGCCTTTCCAAAATCGCCTGCATGGGCTCCACCAAGCTAAAGACCTCCTTTAAGCTGCGATACGGCTGCACCGTCACAGAATATATCCGCCAGCGGCGGATGTGCCAAGCGGAGCGGCTTCTCACCTCCACAGACCGAACCATCGGCCAGATCGCCCAGGCCGTGGGATACCGGAAGGCCGGCCACTTTTCGGAGCTGTTTCGGAAAAGCACCGGACTGCTGCCGGGAGAATACCGAAGGCTGAATCGAAAGGCCCAAAATTCCATCTACAAAATCAGGTAGGAGGGGGTGATAGGCCCCCTACAATATTTTAT
>CAZBOR010000033.1:0-15828 GCA_964493585.1 uncultured Oscillospiraceae bacterium | reverse complement strand
GGGATCGAACCCCTGACCTCCAGATTGCGAACCTGGCGCTCTCCCAGCTGAGCTAAAGGCCCTTACAGCGGTATTATTCTAGCACAACAAAAGGAATTCGTCAACTTGTTTTTCAAAAAAGCTGCATTTCCTTTTTATGGAACGCGCCCGTTGATACCCGTGGGCGTTTTGCTAAAAGGCCGGGAAACCGGCCGGCAGCGCAGCATAATTTGCCGGCTTTTTGCAGAAACTGCATAGAAAGGCCCCGGAAACCGGAAAAGTTTATGCAAATAGCCACTTGACCGCCCGGCACATTCCTTGTATAATGTAACAAACCAATATTCCCAAAGGCTATGATGGGACAAAGTAGTGGGACACCCCGCCGCACAGAGAGCCGGAGCTGCTGAGATCCGGCCGGCGCATTCCATGAAAGAACCTCCCGGAGCCGCAGCCTGAACGCCACAGCGGTCAGTAGGGTGTGCCGCGGTCAGCGCGTTATCGCTGATGCTTAATCGCAACGAGCGGATTCGCAAGAATTCATATGGGTGGTACCACGGAAGCCTATGGCCTTTCGTCCCATGTCCTTTTCGGACGGGACGGAAGGCTTTTTGTCTCCCAGGAGACAGGAAGAGAGGATGATGATGTAATGCTAAAGCGCACGATTTACTGCGGCGCCCTGCGGGACGACGCCATCGGCCGGGTGGAAACCGCCGCCGGATGGGTCCAGACCAAGCGGGACATGGGCGGCGTGGTGTTCATCGACCTGCGGGACCGGGAGGGGATCCTACAGGTGGTTTTTGACGCGCAGAATTTGCCCGCCGACCAGTTCGCCGCCGCAGACCGGCTGAAAAACGAGACGGTCATCGCCGTGCGGGGCTATGTCCGCCAGCGGGATCAGGAGACCTACAATCCCAAGCTGGCCACCGGCACGGTGGAGCTGCGGGCCATGGAGCTGGAGGTCATCTCCGAGGCGGACCCGCTGCCCTTCTCCGTGGAGGACGGCACGAGCAACGAGGCCCTGCGGCTGAAATACCGCTACCTGGACCTGCGGCGGCCGGATATGGTCCGGCGGCTGCGGTTCCGCCATCAGGTTCAGAAATGCGCCCAGGACTATCTGGACAGCCGGGGATTTATGTATGTGGAGACCCCCATGCTCACCAAGTCTACCCCGGAGGGCGCGCGGGACTATCTGGTGCCGTCCAGAGTCCACAACGGGAAATTTTACGCCCTGCCCCAGTCGCCCCAGATTTTCAAGCAGCTCCTGATGGTGGGCGGCATCGACAAATACTATCAGGTGGCCCGCTGCTTCCGGGATGAGGACCTCAGGGCGGACCGCCAGCCGGAGTTCACCCAGGTGGACATGGAGATGAGCTTTGTGGACCAGGAGGATGTGCTTGTGCATCTGGAGGCCATGTTCCGATATATGTTCCGGGAGCTGATGGATGTGGAGCTGCCAAAGCCCTTCCCGCGGCTCACCTGGACGGAGTGTATGGACCGGTACGGCTCCGACAAGCCCGACCTCCGATTTGCGTTGCCCATTGTGGACCTGACCGAAACCGTGCGGGACTGCGGCTTCTCCGTGTTCCAAAACGCGCTGAAAAAGGGCGGCGTGGTTCGGGCCATCAACGTCCGGGGCCATGCGGACTTCACCCGCACGGAGATCGAGATGCTGACGGACGAGGCCCTTCATCTTGGGGCCAAGGGCATGGCCTGGATCGCGTGGCGGCCCTCCGGCGAGATCTACTCCATTCTCACCAAGTATTTCACCGAGGAGCAGATGAACGCTCTGCTGGCCCAAATGGACGCCGCGCCCGGCGACTTCATCCTGTTCTCCGCCGATAAGCTCTCCACGGTACGCAGGGTGCTGGGCGGTCTGCGCCTGAAGCTGGCGGACCACCTGGATTTGCGCCGGCGGGAGTGGAATATCCTGTTTGTGACGGACTTCCCCCAGTTTGAGTTCTCCGAGGAGGAGGACCGCTGGGTCTCCACCCACCATCCCTTTACCATGCCCTATCCGGAGGATGTGCAGTATCTGCTGACGGACCCTGGCCGGGTCCGCGCCCAGGCCTACGATGTGGTGCTCAACGGGATCGAGCTGGGCAGCGGCTCCGTGCGTATCCACAGCCGGCAGGTCCAGAATCAGATGTTCAAGGCCCTGGGCTTCACCCAGGCGGAGATCGACGAGCGGTTCGGCTTTATGGTGGACGCCTTCCGCTACGGCACGCCGCCCCACGCGGGCTTCGCCTTTGGTCTGGATCGGCTGGTGATGCAGCTGACAGAGGCGTCCTCCCTGCGGGACGTGATCGCGTTCCCGAAGCTCAAGGACGCCTCCTGTCCGCTGACCGACGCGCCCGGAACCGTGGACGAGGAGCAGCTCACGGTCCTGGGGATCGGAGCCAGGGACGAGAGCGGAAAAATGCGGGGCGCCAAGGCTGCGGAAGCGGCCGACGGGATCGACCTCCGGCACGTGGCGGACCTGGCCATGCTGAAGATCTCCCCGGCGGAGCAGGACGGAATGCGGAAGGATCTTATGGAGATGGTGGCGTTTGCCAACCAGCTTGAAAAAATCGACACCACGGGCATCGAGCCGATGGCCCATATCGTCTCCATGGAAAACGTCTGGCGGGCGGATGTGACGCAGCCGTCCTTTGACCGGGATCTGCTGCTGGAGAACGCGCCCGCCAAGGAGGACGGCTATATCTTCGTCCCCCAGGTGGTGGAGTAAAGGAGGGACGCACCATGAAAATCACAGAACTGACGCTCAGGGACCTGACCCAGGCCCTGCAAAACCGGGAGATTTCCTCCCGCGAGGCCACGGAGAGCTATCTGGCCGCGATCGCGGAGACAGACGGGGATGTGGGCGCGTATCTCACCGTGACCGCAGAAGCCGCCCTGACCGCCGCAGACGCCATCGACGAGCGGCGCGCCGGGGGAGAGAAGCTGCCCCTGCTGGCGGGCGTCCCCTGCGGCATCAAGGACAATATCTGCACCAAGGGCGTCGTGACGACCTGCGCCTCCCGGATGCTGGAGCACTTCGTGCCGCCCTACGACGCAGCGGTGATGGAGACGCTGAACGGCCAGGGGGCCGTGATGCTGGGAAAGCTGAACATGGACGAATTTGCCATGGGCTCCTCCACGGAGAACTCCTATTTTAAGGCCACCCGCAATCCCAGAGATCCGGACCGGGTCCCCGGCGGCTCCTCCGGCGGCTCCGCCGCGGCGGTGGCGGCGGGCGAGGCGGCCTTTGCCCTTGGCTCCGACACCGGCGGCTCCATCCGCCAGCCCGCCGCCTTCTGCGGCGTGGTGGGCATGAAGCCCACCTACGGACTGGTGAGCCGCTACGGGCTGATCGCCTTCGCCTCGTCCCTGGACCAGATCGGTCCTCTGACGAAAACCGTCTATGACAGCGCTCTGGTGCTGGAGGCCATCTGCGGTCACGACCCCAGGGATTCCACGTCCCTGCCGGATGCCGGGCTGTGCATGACAAGGGATATTGACGGCGGCGTCAGAGGGATGCGCTTTGCGCTGCCAAAGGAATATTTCTCCGACGCCCTCAGCCCGGAGATCGCCGCCGCCATCCGTGCCGCCGCCCACCGGCTGGAGACCCTGGGCGCCCAGGTGGACGAGGTGAGCATCGCCAATCTGGACGCTGCGCTGCCCGCCTACTATGTGATCTCCTCGGCGGAGGCGTCCTCCAACCTGGCCCGGTTCGACGGCGTGAAATACGGGTTCCGGGCGCAGAATGTCAAGGAGATACACGACCTTTACAGGGAGACCCGCTCCCAGGGCTTCGGCGCGGAGGTCAAACGGCGCATCATGCTGGGGAGCTTTGTGCTCTCCGCCGGATACTACGACGCCTACTACAAAAAGGCGCTGCAGGTGCGGACGCTGCTGAAGCAGTCCTTTGACCGGATATTTGCGGAGTATGACGCGGTGCTGTCTCCCGTTGCGCCCACCACCGCCTACAGGATCGGGGAAAAGACCCAGGACCCGCTGGAGATGTATCTGGGCGACGTGTACACGGTCCCCGTCAATATCGCGGGACTGCCCGCCCTGTCGCTGCCCTGCGGCGCCGACAGCCGGGGACTTCCCATCGGAATGCAGCTCATCGGAAAGCCCTTCTCGGAGCCGACGCTCTATCGGGCGGGGTATGCGTTTGAAATGGAAGGAGGTGTGGAGGCATGATGCAGGATTATGAGATGGTCATTGGTCTGGAGGTCCATGTGGAGCTGAAAACCGCCACCAAGATTTTCTGCGGCTGCTCCACCAGATTCGGCGCGCCGCCCAACACCCAGTGCTGCCCGGTGTGCACCGGAATGCCCGGCTCCCTGCCGGTGCTCAACGGCCAGGTGGTGGAGTACGCGGTGATGGCGGGCCTTGCCACGGGCTGTACGATCGCCACCTACTCCAAGCAGGACCGGAAAAACTATTTCTATCCCGACCTGCCCAAAGCCTATCAGATTTCCCAGTACGATCTGCCCCTGTGCAGCCGCGGGTATCTGGACATCGAAACGGAGCAGGGAAAGAAGCGCATCGGCATCACCCGCATCCACATTGAGGAGGACGCGGGAAAGCTCATCCATGTGGAGGGGCGCGGGACCCTCATCGACTGCAACCGCTGCGGCGTGCCGCTGATCGAGATCGTCTCCGAGCCGGATATGCGCTCGGCGGAGGAGGCCAGGGCCTATCTGCAAAAGCTCCGGGCCATCATCCTCTACACCGGGGTCTCCGACTGCAAGATGAACGAGGGCTCCCTCCGGTGCGACGTCAACCTGTCCATCCGCAGGAAGGGCAGCGACGCCCTGGGGACCCGCACGGAGATGAAGAATCTCAACAGCTTTCAGAGCGTGGTCAAGGCCATCGAGTACGAGTTCGCTCGGCAGGTCAATGTGCTGGACGAGGGCGGCGAGGTGATCCAGGAGACGCGGCGCTTTGACATGAACACCGGAAAGACCTCCTCCATGCGCTCCAAGGAAAACGCGGACGACTATCGCTATTTCCCGGACCCGGACCTGATCCCCATTGTCATCAGTCCGGAGCTGCTGCGGGAGCTGGAGGACCGTATTCCCGTGCTGCCCGACCAGCGGAAGGCGCAGTATCAGGCGCAGTACGGCCTCAGCTCCCTGACCGCCGAGCAGCTTGTGACCCGCAAGGATATTGCCGACTACTTTGAGGCGGCGGCGGGCGGCACGCAGTATCCCCATCTGGCGGCCAATCTGGTGGTGGGTGAGGTGGCGCGGCTCACCCCGGAGGACCAGCCTATCCCCATCGCGCCGGAGCACCTCTCCGTGCTGGCGGACCTGCTGGGGCAGGGGAAAATCAACGGCGGCACCTGCAAGAAGGTCATTGGTCAGCTTATGAAGGAGGACCGGGACCCCGTGGCGCTCATTGAGGCCCAGGGCCTCCAGCAGATCAGCGACGAGGCCCTGCTGCTGCCCATGGCCCGGGAGGTCATGGCCCAAAACCAGAAGGCCGTGAACGATTACCGCAGCGGCAACACCAACGCCTTCCACGCGCTGGTGGGCCAGATGATGAAGCGGACCCAGGGCAAGGGCAATCCCCAGGTCATCGGTCAGGTGCTCAAAGCGCTGCTGGAGGAATAGGAAAAGAGGGGCAGGAGATTCCTGCCCCTCGTCATATAGGCGGATTTTGATTAGAAAAATTGGAAAATGATACATTGTAACCGGCCGGAGGATATGGTATCATAGAGATATAGTTCGGATACAAAGTGTTTAGGAGGAATATACCATGAAAACCATGAACTGTGATATTGCCGTCATTGGCGGCGGCGGCAGCGGTCTGGTGGCCGCAGCCAGGGCGGCGGACCTGGGCAAGCGCGTCATCGTGCTGGAAAAAGACAAAAAGACTCTGGGCGGCGGCATGAATATGGCCTCCACCATGCGTACCTTCGGCAGCAAATGGCAGAAGGAGCGGGATTTGCCAGACACCACGATGCTCTATCTGCGGAACCGGATGGACGAGACCTTCTGGCGCGTGGACCGGAGGCTGGCGGCCAATATCATTCGCGGGACAGGCCGGTTCTTCGACTGGTTCTGTGAGATCGCGCCCAAGGACGTTCTGGACGGCTTCTATGTGGGCCGCTACGTCTTTGACGATCCCGCGGACGGCCCTCTGGGTCCCCAGAGCGGCGGCCACCATGAGGGCGCGTCCGGCAAGGGCAGCGGGCGGGTGTTTATGGAGGTCTCCGCCCAGAAGCTTCAGGAAAAGGGCGGTCAGATCCTCATGGACGCGGTGACAGAGCGGCTGCTGACCGAGAACGGTCGGATCGCCGGGCTGACGGCACAGGTGGCCGGAGAGCCGGTGGAGATCACCTGCAAGGCCGTGATCCTGGCCTGCGGGAGCTGGATCCGGAACCCGGAAATCGTGAAAAAATACTACCCGGAACTGGCGGCGGCCCAGCCCTTCATGGGCGAAAGCCCCCACATGAACTGGAACTACACCGGCGACGGTCTGGCGCTGGCCCAGGAGGCCGGGGCGCTGATGGACGAGAAAAACCGCACCATCCGCATGATGGGACCCATGACCATGTGCCGGAGCCGCGTGATGAGCGATATGTCCAACTCCGCCTATGCGATTTATGTAAACCAGAACGGCCAGCGCTATGTCTGCGAGGGCTCCCAGCTCCGCATGGGCGTGTTCGATTCCGGCTCTGTCCAGCTCGAACAGCCTGAGGGCAAGGTCTATGTGATTTTTGATGAGAACACGCTGGCCCACACCATCCGGGATGGGGAAAACCAGCCCCAGCCCCAGGTCCCCATGCCCTTTGGAGCCAGCCGCTTCCCGGCCACGCTGGCGGAGGCCCACGCGGACATGGATCCCGCGCTGGCCCAGGGCGGCACGGTATTCCAGGCGAACACCGTGGAGGAGCTGGCGGAGAAGCTGGGCCTGGACCCGGCGGCGCTGAAGGACACCGTGGACCGCTATAACGGCTACTGCGCCGAGGGCATGGATTGGGACTGCTTCAAGCCCTCCGAGTGGCTCCAGCCGCTGAACCGGGCGCCCTATTACGCGGTAAAGGCCAGCCTTGGCACGGACGGCGCCTTCGGCGGCGTGGAGATCGACGAATATATGCGGACCAAAGCCGCCTCCGGCGGCGTGGTGGAGGGCCTGTACGCCGTGGGCGACCTGGCCTCCGGGCGATTCCTCAACATGGCGGGCATCAAGAAACAGATCATCAACGATATGTCCTTTGCCCTGTCCAGCGGTTTCCTGGCCGGCGAGCACGCCGCCGCCTATGTATAGCCGTACGGCGATCACAGGCATAACCGCGCAGGCTCCCTTTGCGGGGAGTGCGTAGGACACCCCAATAGAAACGTGCCCCGCATTCCATGGAATGCGGGGCACACATAGTATCGTCATTCAATCGAAATGACCTTTTTCTCAGGCAGCTTTTTGACCTCCTTTTTGGGGATGGTCAGGCTCAGCACACCATGCTCATACTTTGCGCCGATGTCCGTTTCCGTAAGATCCTCGCCCACAAAGAAGCTGCGCTGCATCGAGCCGGCGTAACGCTCCTGCCGGATGACCCTGCCCTTCTCGTCCTCTCGATCCATGTCGAGGCCCTTGGCGACAGCCACCGTCAGGTATCCGTTTTCCAGCGTCAGGGTGATTTCGTCCTTCTTGAAGCCCGGCAGATCAATGTCCATTTCGTAATGATCGTCCTGCTCGTGTACATCGGTTTTCATCTCCCGTGCGGCATTTTTACCATACAGCTTCCGGTCGATGTCTCGAACTCCCCGCCAATCGGGAAAATCGAAAAAGTCATCAAACAAATTCTCTCCAAAAATACTCGGTAACATAAGTCATACCCTCTTTCTGAAATTTGTGCTGCGTCTGTCTGTTACCGGAACCACGGGGGAGGAGGTCTTTCGCTTGATCTCTATTCCTCTGTTCAATTATCATTATAGCACAAGAATTAGCACTGTCAATAGGAGAGTGCTAAAATTTTGTAAACAAACTGCAAACAAATTGTAGACAAGCTGTAAACATTTGGCCGAGGCGAATGCCAATGCCGCGCCGGAATATCGTGCCGGGTGCATTTCAGAAAAGCAGCAGCGCCACGGCCCGAAACAAGAATGCCGCCAGCCATGCGAGGGCGCATTGGACCGCCGCCATGACCGCCGCCCAGGGGCCGCCCAGCTCCCGCCTTGCCGCGGCCATGGCCGCCGCGCATGGGGTGTAGAGCAGGCAGAACACCAGAAATACGGCGGCGGACAGGGGAGAAAACAGCGCGGTCAGGTCCTCTCCGGAGAGCAGGATGGCCAGGGTGCTGACCACGCTCTCCTTGGCGGTGAGGCCCGCCAGAAGCGCGGTGGAAATGCGCCAGTCGTCCAGGCCCAGGGGCGCGAACAGGGGCGCAACGCCCCGTCCCAGCAGGGCCAGCAGGCTTTCGGACGCGCTCTCGGCCAGATGGAGCTGGAGGTCAAAGCGTCCGAGGAACCAGACCGCTACCGAGGTCAGGAGAATCACGGTCATGGCCCGGAGGGTGAAATCCTTGGCCCGGTCCCACAGAAGCCGGAGCACGTTTCGGACGCTGGGCATTCGATAGCTGGGAAGCTCCAGCAGGAACGGTCCCGGCCTGCCCCGAAAGACGGTCCGGTCCAGCAGCGCCGCATAGAGCGCGCCCGCCGCGATCCCGCCGCAGTACAGCAGGAGCACGGCCATCGGCCCGTGGCCGGGGAAGAAGGTCCCGGTCAGCAGAGCGTAGATGGGGAGCTTGGCAGAGCAGCTCATAAAGGGCGTCAGAAGCACGGTCATCTTCCGGTCCCGGTCCGAGGGCAGAGTCCGGGTGGCCATGATCGCGGGCACGGAGCAGCCAAAGCCCATGAGCAGCGGCACAAAGCACCGGCCGGACAGCCCCAGCCGTTCCATGGGCCTGTCCAGGAGGAAGGCCGCCCTGGCCAGATACCCGCTGTCCTCCAGGATGGCCAGAAAGAAAAACAGCACCACGATCACCGGAAGAAAGCCGAGCACGCTGCCGACGCCCGCCAATATGCCGCCGGTCACGAGATCCCGGACCAGGGGATGAACGCCCCAGGCGGCGAGCGCCTGGCCGCAGAGGTCTGACAGCGTGCGAATCCCCAGCGCCGTCAGGTCCGACAGCCCGGTCCCGATCGGCCCGAAGGTCACATAGAACACCAGCGCCAACACCAGCGCCAGAATGGGCAGAGCGGTGTATGTCCCGGTCAGCACCCGGTCGATGCGGCGGCTCCGCTCCCGGCCCGAACCGGGGACGGAGACCGTTTCGGCGCACAGGGTGGAGAGAAACTGATAGCGGACGTTTGCCAGTGCCGCCGCAGGGTCCGGCCCGCCGCAGAAGCCCAACTGCGCGGCGGCGCGGGAGAAATCCCGCCGGGGCGGGAGTTGATGGGACCGGGCCGCCCGGATGCTGCGCGCCAGCAGCAGGTCAACCCCCTGGTTTTTGAAGGCGGAAATGGGGACCACCGGGACGCCCAGGACCTCCTCCAGACGGCCGGTGCGGATGGAGCCGCCGCTGCGCCGGACCTCGTCCATCCTATTGAGGGCCAGCACCACGGGGATGTCCAGCTCCAGAAGCTGCATGGTCAGATAGAGACTGCGGGGGAGACAGGCGGCGTCCAGAATGTTGACGATGCAGTCCGGCGGCTCCCGGCGGAGAAACTCCGCCGTGATGCGCTCCTCGCCGGTGTAGGGGGACAGGGAGTAGATGCCGGGCAGATCTATGACGCGGACATCCCGGTGGCCTCGGACGACGCCCTCCTTCCGGTCCAAGGTGACGCCGGGGAAGTTGCCCACACGCTGGTTCGCACCGGTCAGCAGGTTGAACAGGGTGGTCTTGCCGCAGTTGGGATTGCCCGACAGGGCCAGACGGATGGGGCCGTGGGAGGGGCCGGGAGTCCCGGCGCTCCGGGCCTGACCGGGAAAGCTGGCAAGGTCCACGGTCCGGACCTGGGGCCCCGGCGCGGATGCGAGGACCACCTTGGCCGCGTCGGCCCGCCGCAGAGCCAGGGCATAGCCCCAGAGCTCCACCTCCAGCGGGTCCCCCAGGGGCGCGGCGCGGACCATGGCGACGGAAGCGCCGGGGATCAGGCCCATATCCATCAGACGGGTCCGCAGGGCCGCGTCCCGGCAGTCCACCGCTGTGATTACCGCAGTGCATCCCGGCTGTAATTGGTCCAGTGTCATTGGCGTCAGCTCCCCAGGGCAGATTCGGTAGTACAAGCCTATGGGGAAGGGAAACAAAGTATGCCTCCCCGGTCCCATGGGACCGGGGAGGCATGGAAAAACGCTAAATCCGCATGGCCAGCGCGTAGGCGTCCCGGATGGCGTTACGCATATTGCCGCTCTGGCGGCAGTCGCCGATCATGTAGAACTCCTTGGCCGAATCCCGGAAGGAGATGGCCTCGTCGCTGCACGGCTCCATGCCGCCGCAGGCCACCACATCGTCGCAGTCCACCGTGTGCTCTGCGCCCTTGCGGTCCAGATAGGTGACTTTTCCCGGCTCGATTTTCGTGGTCTGGGACTTTTTGATGACCTGGACGCCCAGGGAGGCGGCCTTCTGGTTCATATACCCGATGGAGCGGATGGGGTTGAGGTCATAGGCGATACGGCCCTGGCGGCTGATCTCCACCACCTCGTGGCCACATTCGGCCAGGTAGCAGGCCGCCTCCGCCGCCACGGAGGAGCCGCCGATAACGACGACCCGTTTGCCCAGCTTCTCCTGCTGGCCGTAGATGTTCACGCCGTTCCAGTCTGTGCTTTCCGCGCCCTCGATGGGCGGCCGCTTGGGCGTGGCGCCGGTGGCGGCGATGACCACGTCGAAGCCCTCGGCGGCAATCATCTCCGGCGTGGCTCTGGTGCCAAGCCGCACCTCGATGTCCTTGCGGACCACCTGACCGCGCAGGAAGTCCAGATAGCGCTTCAGCTCCCACTTGAACTCCGGATACTCCGACGTCTTGATCTGGCCGCCCAGGGCGTCCGTCTGCTCGAAGATCACGGGCGTGTGGCCCCGTTCCTTGAGCCACATGGCGCATTTGATGGCGCCGGGACCGCCGCCGATGAGGGCGATTTTTTTCTGCTTCGTGACCGGCTCGATCAGGCGCTTGGCCCGGTGCTCCATGCCGATCTCCGGGTTGATGGTGCAGTGGCTCATCCAGTCCCCGGTGGAGGAGGTGCCGCGGCAGCAGTGACATTCGATGCAGGGGTTCAGGTCCTCGCCGTTGCCGTCCCGGAGGATCTCGCCCAGATGCTCGTTGCAGATGAACAGATGGCCGGGCGCCACCAGGTCCGCCGCGCCGGAGGCGATCACGCCGTTGAGGGAATCCAGGTCCTTGTAATAGGTGCTGATGGCGATGGGCGTTTTCACGCCGCGGGCCTTGAGGCCCTTGGACAGCTCGGCGGATTCGCAGACAGTGACCCGCTCATGGTCCGGGTGCTGGCCCCGCACCTGCAGCAGGTCGATATAGGGGTCGATGCGCTTGAGGAACTCCGCCGCCTCGTCCATGTCCATCCCCATGTCTCCGCCGATGTTGGGGGCGTTGACCACCAGCAGGTAGCTTTCGCCCATGGCCTCGCGAAGGGCCTTGATGACCTCCACCGGGAACCGAATGCGGTTTTCAAAGCTGCCGCCGTACTCGTCGGTGCGCCAGTTGGAGGTGGGGTTGAGGAATTTGCCGATGTTGAAGTTATGGCAGAAGTCGAACATACCGCCGTCAAAGTCCAGATTCCGGTAGGCTTTGGCGTGCTGAATGTGCAGCTTGATGTATTCGTCCATGTCGGTCCGGGTCATCATTCTGGCTCCGGCCATGGGACGGCCCGGCGCGCCGGAGATGCCCTCCTCCATGGGCTTGATGCCGGGAGCCGCCGTGACCTCATCCTCGTCCTCCTTGGAGATCATGGCAAAGGGGTTCACCGGCTCGCCATAGGGGGAGGGGACGTCCGGGTCGTTGACCTGTAGGGGCATCCGGTTGTCCAGGTTCAGCTCCGGGGTGATATAGGAGCCGTAGTAATGGACCATCTCCGCCATGAAGGTAAACCCGTTCTGACATCCGATGTCGTCGATGTCGTACATGGCGAAGTGGCCGCAGTCGGCGGGCATTTTCCGCTGGTCCAGATTGGTCAGATCCTGCATCAGCAGGATGGACGCTCCGTTTTTGGCACGGGAGGCATAATAGCTGACAACGGGATCGGCGGGGTACAGCTCGTTGGCCTGTAAAAAGTGCGGCTGAGCCACCGGATACAGCAGACGGGATTTCAAGGTCTTGTCCCGGAGCCGCAGGGGAGCGGTCAGGGCTGCATAGCGATTTGACATGGAAAAGCACTCCTTCCGAAAAATTATGAATCCGATATAATCAGTGTACCACACCCTGTCCCGGCCCGCAAGAATCGCCTTGTATTCTTTTGGTCAAATCGTGTTCTTTTCCGCGGGGAGCAGGCTTGCAATCACGACGGCACCTGTGATAGAATAGAAGGGAAGGAGGGAACCGCCATGAAGCATTTGCGGGAGCCGGATCAGCTGCCGACACGCGGCGCCCTGGCCGCAGCGGTGGCTTTGCTGCTGGCCCTTTGGGGATGCGCGGCGGCGCTGGCGGCGGCCCATGGAATCTGGGCCGGCCTGGTGCTGGCGCTGCTGGGCGCGGCGGCGGGAGCCTGGGCCGTCTGGCGCTTTTACGGACGGCTGCTGCAGAGCAACCGGGAGCTGGACCGGGCCTGCCGGACCCGCCTGCTGGAGAAGTATTTGAGCGGCGACGTTCCGCCGGATGGGGACCTGACGGAAGCCATGCCCGGATTGGAGAGCGACTATTTCGCCGTGGCGGTGGTTCAGTGCATTGATTTCAGCGGCTATCTGCCCCAGTGCGGGGAGGAGCATATCCCCCACGTCGAGTTCTTGCAGGTGGACCTGTGGATGCGGGAGTATATCACCCGGCGTCTCAAGGGCATCAGCCTGCCCTATTTTGTCCCCATCACAGACGGCATGGACGTGGTCATCAACGTGACGGGACTGCGGGAGGACGACCTGGACGCCTCCTCCCGGCAGCGGGTGGAGGACATCTGCCACGCCCTGAGCCTGGCCGCAGAGGATCTGGAGGCCCATGGTCTGGTGTGCGGCGCGGTGGTGAGCACCGTGTACTGCGGCCGGGAAAACATTGTCAAGGCCATGCAGGAGGCGGCAGACCTGACCTCCTACGCGGAGCTTATGGGCGACAACAGCCCGGTGAAGAACGGCTACGATAAGACGGAAAATCCCATAGAGCTGAGCGACAAGCTGCTGAAAACGGAGCTGGAAAAGCAGTTCATGCAGTCTGTGACCAACCGGAACTATGAGCAGCTGGAAAAGACCATGGACAGCTTTGTGGATCTGGAGCTTCGCACGGTGTCCCGCTATCCGGACCTGCTGAAAAACCGGCTGATGATGCACATGGAGCAAATGCTGACCGCCTGCTCCATCTCGGTGCTGGATTACGGTGCGGAGGAGGCGGAGGTGGTGGCCCAGTTTCGGCTGCTACAGGATATGACCTCCGCCCAACAGCTTCGGGAGCAGTGTACCGTGCTGATCCGCAGCCTGCGGGCCTATGAGGAGTCGGAGCAGCACAAGCGGTCTGACAAGGTGGAGCGGGCGCTGGAGTTCATCCGGGCGCACTACGACGACCCCGGCATCTGCGCGGAGATGATCGGCGACGCGCTGGGCGTCAGCGCGTCCTATGTGAGCCGGATACTCCGGCAGCAGACGGGTCTGGGCGTGGTGGACCACATCCACGGGGCCAGACTTCAGAAGGCCAAGCGGCTGCTGCTGGAAACGAATCTGAGCTTGGACGAAATCGCCCAGCAGGTGGGCTTTTCCAGCCGCTTTACCCTGACCCGCTCCTTCAAGCGCTACGAGGAGATGACGCCGGGGGCCTGGCGGGAGGCCCAGGGCATTCATGAAAGCTAGAGCGCGCCGCGAAAGCGGCGCGCTCCGGTTTTTACTTCCATGCTACATCTGCATAAGCCCGCTGTTTTTCATTTGAAGCTGCAATTTATCCGCGATCAGCGCGATAAATTCGGAGTTGGTGGGCTTGCCCTTGGTGTTGGACACGGTATAGCCGAAATATTTTTGCAGCGTCTCCAGATCGCCCCGGTCCCAGGCCACCTCGATGGCGTGGCGGATGGCGCGCTCTACGCGGGACGGCGTGGTGGCAAAGGCCTCGGCCACCTTGGGATAGAGCGTCTTGGTGATGGAGTTTATCACGTCCATGTCCTCCACCGCCACGATGATGGCATAGCGGAGATACTGGTATCCCTTGATATGTGCCGGGACTCCGATCTCATGGATCACGTTCGTCACCAGCGTTTCGACTGCGTTTTGCCGCTGCATTCCCGGAATGTTCCTGGCCCCGGCGGAGCTGAGCCGCAGCATATTGAGGTTCTGGACCACCGTTTCCAGATGGCAGGGCTTGAGCACGAAGCCGCCCACCCCAAGCTCACTCATGCACTGCACCAGATAATCGCTGGAAAAGCTGGAGGTCACAAGCACCACCGGATGCACGCTGCCCTTTTGGAGCTGTGTCAGCACGCCGACGCCGTCAAGCTGGATCAGCATCGGGTCCAGCACCAGCATATCCGCGTTGTGCTGTTTGACCAGCGCAACGACTTCCTCTCCATTTCCCGACACTCCCATGACGGAATAGTTGTTTTCCTCCAGCGCTTCCTTCAGCGCCGCAGCAAAGGTCTCATTGTTATCGCCAATGACGACCCGCAGAATTGTTTGCATATTGTTTCCTCCCCTGCGCCGGTATTTGCTGTCCGGCGACTGAATCTTTAATGGACCTCCCAGGCCCCTGTAAGCTTACGTCAATAATTTACCATAAAAAGTCAATTTCTGCAATCGCTGCAAGCGAATTTCCTATGATTTATTTTTCGCGGGATTCGACAAAAAACGACAGCCCAGGCGCGACCCGTGCCGCCGGTTCTTTTGACGCTACCATTTTATTGTATACACTCCGGTCTGCCCTTTGTTGCTCTTTGCCGGGTTGCGGAAAAAGGAGGCTGCCTCCAAGAGACAGCCTCCAGATACGCGGGATATTATTCAAAAATCTCGGTGACGACGCCGGAGCCGACGGTACGGCCACCCTCACGGATAGCGAAGCGCAGGCCGACCTCGATGGCGATGGGGGTAATCAGCTCCACGTTCATGACCGTGTTGTCGCCGGGCATACACATCTCCGTGCCCTCAGGCAGAGTGATGATACCGGTGACGTCGGTGGTACGGAAATAGAACTGGGGGCGATAGTTGTTGAAGAAGGGGGTGTGGCGGCCGCCCTCGTCCTTGGACAGGACGTAGACCTGACCGGCAAACTTGGTGTGGGGATGGATGGAGCCGGGCTTGCACAGGACCTGGCCTCTCTCGACCTCCTTCTTGGTGATGCCGCGGAGCAGAGCGCCGATGTTGTCGCCGGCCTCAGCGTAATCCAGCAGCTTGTGGAACATCTCCAGATCGGTGACGACGGTGGACTTCTTCTCATCGGTCAGACCGACGATCTCAACAGGCTCGTTCTTCTTGATGATACCGCGCTCCACACGGCCGGTGGCGACAGTGCCGCGGCCGGAGATGGTGAACACGTCCTCAACGGGCATCAGGAAGGGCTGGTCGGACTTACGGTCGGGCGTCTTGATCCAGGTGTCGACAGCGTCCATCAGTTCCTTGATGCTGGCATACTCGGGAGCGTCCGGGTCCTTGGATTCGGACACCAGAGCCTCCAGCGCGGAGCCCTTGATGATGGGGGTGTCGTCGCCGGGGAAGCCGTAGAAGTCCAGAGTCTCGCGGACCTCCATCTCCACCAGCTCCAGCAGCTCCTCGTCGTCCACCTGGTC
>CAZBOR010000032.1:0-16067 GCA_964493585.1 uncultured Oscillospiraceae bacterium | reverse complement strand
GAGGAACCCGCTTCCGCCGGCGAACCGAATTCCTCCGAGGAACCGCCGGAGGAGATCGAATCCGGAGACAGCTTTGCGGGTATGACCACTGCCGGCGCCGGCGAGGGCGCCATCAGCTTCCCGCTGGACGAGACGGTGACCTTCACCTATTGGTTCGCGCCGGAAGCTGACGGCCTGGAAAACCTCAACAGCTTCTCTGAGAACCTGGTCGTCCAGGAGGCGGAAAAGGCCACCAATGTCCATCTGGACATGACGGAGATCTCCTTCTTCTCCCAGGATGAGCAGTTCAACCTGATGGTGGCCGGCGGCGACTATCAGGACATCATCCAGGGCTTCGGCAACAACTACACAAAGGGCATTGACAACGCCATCGAGGAGGACATCATCATCGACCTGACGGACCTGCTCCCCGACTATGCCCCCAACTACAGCTATATCCGGGATAACAACGATGATATCCGCAAATCCACCACCCAGGACAGCGGCAGGGTCGGTTCCTTCTTCTTCCTGATCGGCGACGCGGATCTGGGTCCCCGGCAGGGCCTGTGGGTCCGGCAGGACTATCTGGACGAGCAAGGTCTGGATGTCCCCACCACCTATGACGAGTTCCACGAGTATCTCACCGTCACAAAAAACGCCTACGGACTCAGCGATTCGCTGCTGATGACTTCCACCGGATATTTCGGTTCCATGGCCCTGCTGGGCGGCTTTGATGTGAGCGCGAGCTTCTACAATCAGGACGGCGTGGTCAAGTACGGCCCCATCGAGGACGGCTTCCGGGAGTACCTGGAGATGATGCACCAGTGGTATGAGGAGGGGCTCATTTCCTCAGACTTTGCCACCCGCTATGAGACAAATCTGATGTTCGATGCCACAGACATCATCGGCGGCAAGTGCGCGGCATGGAACGCCAACTATCGTCAGGATGACAGCTGGGCCAACTCCGCTGTGGAACCGAACTTCACCCCGCTGGCCATCGCTGACGTGACCAAAACCGGTTCTGAACAGATCCATGTGGGCGGTCGGGGCAGCAACGTGGACTCCTACGGCGATGTGATCTCCACCGCCTGCGAGGACCCGGAGACAGCGGTTGCCTACATCGACTGGTGGTACTCCGATGAGTCCGCCCTGCTCTCCGGCTATGGCATCGAGGGCGAGACCTACTACATCAACGACGATGGCCAGCCCCTTTACACCGACATGATTCTGAACAATCCTTTGGGTGCCTCCCGGAATATGCGGAATATCTACACAGGCATGAGCCTGAAGTTCCGCGTTCCCCGTGTTGTGACCGCCAGCTATGACAGCGGCTATGACCGTCTGGATCGAGGCACCTGGAACTCCAACCGGGACAACGCCTGGGATATTTCCAGCTTCATCTCCCGGACCACCGAGGAAGGCGAGGACTACGCCGCCGTCATGAGCGAAGTGGAAACCTATGTGGAGGAGAACATCCCGAAGTTCATCATCGGTGACCGCAGCCTGTCCGAATGGGACACCTATGTGCAAGACATAAAGAATATGGGCATCGACGAGGCCATCGCCATTGAGGAGGCCTGTGTGGAGCGGTACGAGTCCCGCTAATTCGCCTTTCTCCTTTAGGAACGGATACGGAAACGCAAAGCCCGCCTGTCGGAATCCCGGCAGGCGGGCAGATCAGAACAGTGGATTTCTGTCAGGTCCGTAAGTTACGGACTTGACAGAAGTGTATTGACACTTCATAATCAATATGCAGACTGCATGAAAGGAGTTGCTTCCATGTCCGAACGAATTGAAATTGAATATTCCAAGCTCACCTCCCCCTTTGAGGGCAAGGGTCCCATGGCCCCGAAGAACTTTGAGGGTCTGGTTCAGGGGACCTTCCACCTCCCCGCCGGCTATCGCTATGAGGAGGGCCGCCGGCCCTTCCCAGTGGACACCGTGCTGGACCGGGACGTGGCGATCCAGATGCGGGATGGCGTCACCATCTACTGTGATGTATACCGCCCGGAGGGCGATGAAAAGGTCCCCGCCATTATCTCCTGGGGACCCGCCGGCAAGCGCGGCATGAACAATATGCTCGACGGTATGGGCATGGGTCCCGGGGACTTTGACCCCATGGATATGTCCGGCCCTCCGCCGGAGGGTATGCCGGAGATGCCCGGCAGCGACGGCGGCTTTGGCGACTGGGCGGGCCGGGGCGGTATGCCGGAGATGCCCAAGACGCACGATTCGCCCCCGCGGATGGGCATAGAAAAGTCCCGTCTCTCCGGCCTTCAGGCCTGGGAGTCCCTGGACCCGGCCGAGTGGGTGCAGTACGGCTATGCCATCGTCTGCTGTGATGCCAGAGGCTGCTACATGTCTGAGGGCGATGTGCGCTATTTTGGCAAGCTGGACGCGGAGGACATCTATGACACCATCGAGGCTCTGGCGGTCATGCCCTGGTGCAGCGGCAAGGTGGCCATGGGCGGCTCCTCATGGTATGCCATGACCCAGTGGTGCGCTGCCTCCTATGATCCGCCCCATCTGGCCGCTATCTCCCCCTGGGAGGGCGAGGGCGACCTGTACCGGGACGAATATATGCGCGGCGGGATTCCTATGTCCGCCATGCCTGCCACCGGCCGCACATTCGGCTTCGGCAGCATTGAGGACATCTCCAAAATGATTGACAAATATCCCCTCTACAATGCGTACTGGGAGGACAAGAGCTGGGACTTTGAAAGCATTACCATCCCAGCTTACATTGTGGCCTCGGCGGGTTCCCAGATGCACTGCCGCGGCGCCTTTGACGGCTACCGCCGGATATCCACCGGGGAAAAATGGCTGCGGATGCACAACCGCCAGGAGTGGGTGGACCTCTATGACCCCGAAAGCCAGGCGGACCTCAGACGGTTCTTCGATCACTTCTTGAAGGGCAAGAACAACGGCTGGGAGAATACCCCTCATGTGCGCCTCTCCGTGCTGGACCCCGGCGGGAAGGATCGGGTAAACGTGCCTGTGAAGGATTTTCCTGTCCCCGGCACCACGCTCCAAAAGCTGTATTTGGACGCCGCTTCCGGTGCGCTGACCGCAAGCCCCGGTCAGGAGGCCTCGGTCTCCTACCTCGGCGGCGTCCAGGACGAGACCGGCCGCGTCTCCTTCCGATACAAATTCACCGGGGACACCAACCTGATCGGCTACTGCAAGCTCAAGCTGTGGATGGAGGTAAAGGACTATGATGACGGTGATGTGTTCGTCCGCATCCAAAAGACCGATGACGACGGAAACATTCTCTATCAGGACTCTATCTGCTTCTTCTATTCCGGTCCCGACGCCATGATCCGCCTGTCCATGCGGGAGCTGGACCGGGAGAAGTCCACCGAGAACGAGCCGGTGCAGACCTTCCGCACGGTGGAAAAGCTCCGGCCCGGCCAGATCGTTCCGGTGGAGCTGGCATTCTGGCCCACCTCCATGGTGTTCCACGCGGGCGAAACCCTGGAGCTGGTGGTGGCGGGCTATGACTTCATGCCTGACCGCCCCATGGACCGGCCCACCAAGAATTTCGACAGCAGGGGTACCCAGGTCCTGCATACCGGCGGTCAATATGACAGCTATCTGCTGCTGCCCGATGCCGGGGAGGTGTGAGCATGGCCATTGAGATCGCCTGGTATCCGGTACAGCCCGCAGATACGCCGGGTTCCGGCTATCCCGGCTTTGATCCCCATACGGAGATCTACCCCAAGGGTTATCAGGCCCAGGAGGGGAGGCTTCCGTTCGCCTGCGATACCGTCTGCGAGCAGGACGTTACTATTGTCATGCGGGACGGAACAAAGCTCTATGCGGATATTTACCGCCCCGTAGGGGAGGAAAAGGTCCCGGCCATTGTGGCCTGGGGCCCCGCAGGCAAGCGGGGACGCAATCTGGCCACGGGATTGCCCATGTCCAGGATGGGGCCGCCGCCCGGCGGGATGCCCGGCGGCGGGAAAATGCCCCCGCCGCCCCCTGGGGGCAACCGGATGCCTGACAATTCGGAGCTGTCCGGCCTTCAGGCCCACGGCGGGCAGGACCCGGCTATCTGGGTGCAGTACGGCTATGCCATTGTCAATGTGGACCCCAGGGGCATCATGGCCTCCGAGGGCGACATCCAGTACTTCGGCCCCCAGGACTCCCAGGACGGCTACGACGCCATTGAGTGGATCGCCGCCCAGCCCTGGTGCAGCGGCAAGGTCGCCATGTCCGGCGACCACTGGTACGCCATTGAGCAGTGGTTCATCGCTGCCCAGCAGCCGCCGCACCTCTGCGCCATTGCCCCAGCCGAGGGACACGCCAACTTCTATGTAGACGAAACGGTCCGGGGCGGCATCCCCCGGTATGACCCCAGCGCCCGGAGCCGCTCCTATTCCACGCACGGTGCGAAAATCGAGGACATCTGTGAAATGGCAAAGCGCTATCCTCTGTACAACGAATACTGGGCCGAAAAGCAGGCGGACTTCTCCAAAATCCACATTCCCGCCTACGTCACTGCCAGCTGGACCCAGACCTACCACTCCCGTGGTACCTTCGAGGGCTTCAACGCCATCGCCACCCAGGACAAATGGCTGCGGGTCCACGACATCGGGGAGTTCATCGACTTTCGGCTGGAGGAAAATATTAACGACCTCCGGAGGTTCTTCGACCACTTCCTCAGGGGCGTGGACAACGGCTGGGAGAATACCCCCAGGGTGCGCCTGGCCACCCTGGACCCCGGCGGCAAAAACATCACCAGGCGGCCCAGAGAGAGCTTCCCTCAAACGAATCAGGTCGTCAACCGGGCCTATCTCCGAGCGGATGGGACCATGGCGGCATCTCCTGCGCCTGAGGCCGGAACCGTCCGCTATCAGGCCGATGACAATATCTCCAGTGCCGCGTTCACCATGACATTTGCCGAGGAGACGGAGATCACCGGCTTTCTGAAGCTGCGTCTTTGGGTCGAAACGGATCAGGCCACAGACGCGGATCTGTTCGTGCGGCTGTTCAAGTTGGACCGGGACGGCAAAGAGCTATACGCCACCAAGGGAAACAGATATTCCGGCCCCAACGGGCGGCTCCGGGCCTCTCACCGCGCACTGGACGAGGAGAAGTCCACGGAGCTGGAGCCGGTACATATCCACACCTTCGAGCAGCCGCTGGAGCCCGGTGTTCCCGTGGCGGTGGATATCCCCATCTGGCCTACCAGTCTGCGATTCCATGCCGGAGAGCAGCTTCTGGTTCGCATCGCCGGCTACGAGGTAGCGGTGGATCACGGGGGCGATGCCTTGATCGAAACGAGAAACAGGGGCCGCCATATCCTGCACATGGGTGGAGACTATGACAGCGCCCTGTACTATCCCACAGTGCCGATCATAGAAGATGGGGTGAAGTGACATGAAATACATCGCGTATCTTGGCACGAACTCCGTCCGAGGCAGTCGCGGTATTTACACCATGGCTCTGGACACGGAGACCGGGACCATGTCGGAGCTGGCGGCAACGCCTGCCCTGAATGCCGGATATCTCACAAAAAGCCCGGATGGAAAGACCCTCTATGCCGCCATCGAAAGTATGTTTCTGGACGGGAAGGCCGCCGGAGGCGTGGCGGCCTATACCATCGGCCCGGAGGGCATCCCCGTGTTCCGGAATAAACAGTATGCGGCGGGCCAGCTGATCTGCCATGTGTCCTGCGACGAAAACTGCCTGTATGCCTCCAGCTACTTAAACGGAACCGTGTCGGTGTTCGGCCTGGAGCCGGACGGCGCCATCGGCGCCATGAAAACCATTATCGCCCATCAAGGGAAAGACAGCTATTCCCCCCACATCCACTGCAGCCGCCCCACCGCCGACCGGAAATACCTGTGTGTGGTGGAGGTGGGCTATCACGCCCTGTGCCTCTATGATCTCGCGACCTTCGACAAAGTGTTTGAGGTGCGGACAAAGCCCGTCCGGCCCCGGCAGGTGATCTGCACAGACAGGAAAATCTATCTGCTCACGGAGGGCGGCATGACGCTGGACGTGTATGGCTATCATCCGGATGATAGCGAAAAGCTGGTGCTGGAACAGAGCATCTCCTGCAACCCGGAGGGCTTCCGGGGCATGGGCGGGGCGGGAGGAATCCGGCTCTCCCCTGACGGCAGGACGCTCTTTGCCACCATCCGGGGCGTGGACGTTCTGACCGTGTTTTCCGTCAATGAGGCCGGCAGTGTAGAGAAGAAGTCCGTCACCGGGGTCTGTGGCTCCACACCCCGCGACTTCAACATCGCCCCGGACGGCAGGCATCTGATCGTCGGTCTCCAGAAGGACGACAAGGCGGCGGTATACCACTATGACCCGGAGCATTACACCGTGGAACTGACGCAGGACAACGTGCCGGTCCCCAGCGTGTCCGGGGTGGAATTCGGAGGTGAAATCCAATGAGTGAGGAACGGATCACCAGGCTGGAACAGGCCCTGTCCGCACTGACGGAAAAGGTGGACAAGCTGGAGGCCCGTGCCGCCATTGAAAATCTCATGGGCCGGTATCAGTATCTGCACACCGCCTCTCTGGACGTGGAGATTCTGGACAAGCTCTGGTCCCACAGCGATGAGGCCGGCTTTGAGGATACCTACAACGGCGTCTATTCCGGCTGGCGGGGCCAGGGTATCCCGGACTATTTCATGGAGAAATACGGAATGGAACGGTATATGCCACCCATGGAGCCACCTCCGGATATGCCGCCTATGCCCGGCGGGAAAGGCGGAAATGGCGGACCTCCGCCCGGTTCCATGCCGGATTTCCCGCCTTCGCCACCCCGGAAGAAGGAGGGCAGGATGATCGTCCACACCATGACCACCCCGGTGATTGAGGTGGACGGCGACCGGGCCTACGGCGTCTGGATCAGCAGCGGCCACGAAAGCGGCGCGTTCACCGAGGAGGAACTCAGCAACATCCCCCGGATAGACGGAAGAGCGCCCAACGAATTCGGCGAAAAGGTCCTGGCAGACTGGGTGTGGCTCAAATACGGCGTACACTTTATTCGGGAAAAGGGCCAGTGGAAAATCCTCAAAATGCACATCTACGACATCTTCCGCTGCCCCTTCGGGGAGGACTGGGTGACCTTCTCTCACCGCCGCATGGAGGAGGAGGCGCTGATGGATTCTCAGACCCGGTTCGGTATGTCCGGCACCACCCCCGGCGGCCCCACCACCTTCCACTGGCAGTACACCACGGACAGTATTCCGCCCCTGGAGCCTGTTCCGCCGGAGCCGGGCTGGAGGTCTGAGAAATGAAAAACATCATATTTCCCGATGGGACTGCAGTCCCGGCCATGGGTCTCGGAACCTGGTATCTGGGGGAGAACCCCTGTACAGAGAGAGCGGAATTGGATGCCCTCCGCACCGGCATCGAGGGCGGAGCCACGGTCATCGACACGGCGGAGATGTACGGCGAGGGACGTAGCGAGACCCTGGTGGGCAAGGCCATCACTCCCTATGACCGGGGATCCCTGTTCCTGATCTCCAAGTTCTATCCTTGGAATGCGGGAAAAGAAACAATTTTCCGTTCCTGTGAACAGTCCCTCCGGCGGCTGAACACCGAATATATGGATCTGTACCTGCTCCACTGGCGGGGGAGCATCCCCCTCTCGGAAACCGTGGAGTGCATGGAGAAGCTGGTCCAGCAGGGCAAGATCCGCCGCTGGGGCGTCAGCAATCTGGACCTTTCCGATATGCGGGAGCTGGTTTCTGTCAGACACGGGGGACATTGTCAGGCCGATGAGGTGCTGTATCACCTGGGTTCCCGTGGGATTGAATATGATCTCATGCCCTGGCTGAAGCAGCATCACATTCCTGTGATCGCCTACTGTCCGCTGGCCCAGGCGGGGTCGTTGCGGCGGGGGCTGACCGGCTCCCAGGCAGTGCGGACCGTTGCCAAGGGCCGGGGAATCTCCCCCATGCAGGTGCTGCTGGCCTTTGTCTTGCAGCAGGACGATCTGCTGGCCATTCCAAGAAGCTCCAGCGTAGCCCATGTGCGGGAGAATCTGGCCGCTGCGGAAATCGTACTTTCCGCGGAAGAGCTTAATCTGCTGGACGCGGCGTTCCCTGCGCCAAATCACCCGACTGATCTGGACATCGTATAAGCAAGGCCGGCAATCCGCGGATTGCCGGCCTTGTACGGCGTTCAAAACAGATTCCCCATCTCGTCAAATGGCAGGTCATAGGGCTCCGAGACGATGTCCAGCCTGGGATTCTGTATTACCAGCGGGATCATTCCAACGGACACCTCGATATACTCGATGTGGGCCGTGTCCGGAATGCGGATGAGCTTCTTGTTGTCCTGGTCCTCCGCCTCCGGGCAGCAGCACAGGGCGAGCTGCAGCGCCTCCCGGTCATTGTCCATAATCATGGGAATTTTCATCAGGTGTAAAAAGGTATTGGTGACGCCGGTGGGATAGGTCATCTCCAGCTTCATTTTGTCGAAGAGGCGCCGAGTGGTCACGTCCGCCAGACCGACCCCCTGGGCGTTTCCGTGGGTCTCGTCGGTCAGATCCAGCACCACTACCTTCTCCGCCTCAATGCCGCCGGAGCAATATTTAGGCTGGACGAACCGACCCGTAACATTCGGGTCCATGCCGTCGCCACTGATGTTTTTACCAATTTTATCCACCACCAGCACATCGCACCTGTCAAGGAGCAGATGGGCGATGGTGTCGTAGGACTCGTCCCGGAGCTTTGGCTCCTCGGTGATGATCTCGGCTGCGGTAAGACCGGCGATCTTCCGGGTGTCGTCGTAGGCGTTTTCGATGATGGCGACGCCGCCCAAAACGGGACAGCACTCCAGGATCGTCCGTCCATATTCCTCCACCAGCTCGTGCATGATGGCGGGGCTTTGGCCGTGGATGTCCGAAGCCCCCTTCTGCTTGCCCAGACCGATGGCCATCATCTTCATCAGGCCGCTCTCGTATCGGCCCCGGAAAGAGGTGTGGGGTTTGACCCGGTTGAACAGGAAGATGCCGTCGGCCTCCGCCGCGTTTCTGTCGATGTGGACGCTCCGGCCCCGGATAGAGGATTTGCCGATCTCCACCGTGTCCATATCACATTTCAAAGGGCAGCCCATGGCTTCCTCGGTAATGCCGTAATCCGCCAGGATCTGCCGCTGTCCCTCGGCAGTTGCCCCGCCGTGGCTTCCCATGGCTGCCACAAGGAAAGGCTCCGCTCCGGCCTCCCGAAAGAAATCCACCATGGTTTTCACCATTCCGGCGTAGCAGTGGATGCCCCGACTGCCGCAGGTGATGGCCAGGCGCATACCGGGCGTGACCAAGGGCCGGAACTTCTCCAGCTGCTGTCGCAGCACCGTCGGGATCTCCGCATCCGGAATAGAGGCCCGGTCAAAGTTTTGCCGGACCCGGACCACCTGGGGAATGGGTGTATTCTTGATTAGATCCGTGACTGTCTTCATCTGTATTTCCTCCAAAACAGGCGGCACGGGGCCGCCTGTTTTCTCGTTTATTCTTCGCCGATCTTGACGACCATTTTGACCACGTCCGCCGGATGGTCATCCAGGAAGCGGAACGCCTCCGCATACTGATCCAGGGGCCACTCCTGGGTGATCAGCTTGTCGATTTTCAGCCGTCCGTCAGCAATGGCCCGCAGGCCCTCGTCAAACTCCTCCCGGAGATACATCATATGGCCAAGTACCGTGATCTCCCTGCGCTGGATTTGCGTCACGTCCAGCTGTACCGATTCCTTGTAGTTACCGGACAGCACGACGATAGAGGCCTTTCGTGCCGCATCCATGATGGACTTGAATACAAAGGGATTGGCAGCGCTGTCCACAATAATATCCGCCTTGTCCACCCCAAAGCATTTCCCGATGGCCTCCGCCAGAGTCTGATCCTTCGTATTTTCCGCGTAGTCGATGCCGCATTCCAGAGCCAGGTCCAGCTTGGATTGGAGAATGTCTGTGATCAACACCTTTCCGGAGCCCATGGCCTTGCACGCCTGGGCAACCAGGTTGCCGATGGTACCGGCTCCCACCACACAGACAGTCTTGCCTTTGATGTCCGTGACCTCGTTGATCCTGCGTACCACTCCGAACCCCACAGCAATGGGCTCGATCAGGGCCGCCTGCCGGAAGGAAACCTCGTCCGGCAGCGCGTGGAGATTCCATGCCGGGACCGCCGTGTACTCGCAGGCACAGCCGTCCACATGGACGCCGATGACGTTCAGGTGTTCACAGACGTTGAAATGGCCCGTCCGGCAGGGATAGCACTCCCCGCAGAAGAGCTGAGGCTGCAGAATGACCCGATCGCCGGGCTTCCAGTCCCTGACGTTTTCGCCCACCCTGTAAACGATACCCGCCTCCTCGTGGCCCATGATCTGAGGCTCCTTTTGAACCGTGATCTTGGCGTAGGCATGGAGGCCGTGGTAGATCTGAACATCGGAGGTGCAGACACCCAAGTACATATTTTTGAGGACCACCTCGTCGGGACCGGGCTCCGGCATCGGCGCCTCCCCGATAGTGATCTCATAGGGCTTCCTCAAATATGCCGCTTTCATTTCATCAGGCTCCTTTTCACAGCCTCGGCGATAGAACCCGCGTCGATGCCGTATTTTTTCTGTAGAGAGGGGTAGTCACCCGTTTCGCTGAAGCTGTCTCGGATCCCTACCCGTACCAGTCTGGCGGCGCAGGCGTTCTCCGCCAGGACCTCGGCCACTGCACTGCCCAGGCCCCCGATGATATTGTGCTCCTCGGCGGTGACGATGGGGCCACGCTGTGCCGCAGCCAGAACAGCCCCCTCGTCCAGAGGCTTGATGGTGTGCATATCCAGCACGGTCACGGAGATGTCCTCCGCCTCCAGGACCTTGGCCGCCTCCAGAGCGTTGTGAACCGGCAGACCCGTGGCAATAATGGTGGCGTCAACGCCCGCTTTCACGATCTCCGCCTTTCCGAAGGTAAACCGGTGATCCGGGGCATAGAGATCGGGCATGGCCTCCCGGCTGAGTCGGAGGTACACCGGGCCGTCCAGCTCCGCCGCCAGCCTTGTGGCCCAGCGGGTCTCGGCTGCATCGCAGACAGACAGGATCCTCATATTCGGCAGGCTCCGGGTCACGGCGATGTCCTCCAGAGCGTGGTGCGTTGCCCCGTCTCTTGCGTCGGACATCCCCGCATAGGCGCCGCCCAGCTTCACGTTCAGATTGCCATAGCAGATCTGCCCGCGCAGCGCCAGCAGAGACGCGGAGGTCACAAACACCGCAAAGGTGTTGATGAAGGGGACAAAACCCGTGGTACTGAGGCCCGCCGCCGTGGCGGCCATGTTGGCCTCGGCAATACCCATGTCAAAGAACCGGTCGGGGTGCGCGGCCCCAAAGATGTTCGACTTGGAGGAACCGGCCACATCCGCGTCCAGCACCACAAGATTTTCCATGGCGTCGCCCAGCTCGGCCAGAGTCTCGCCGTAGATTTCACGAATTGCTTTTGCCATGGCCTACACCTCCAGTTCTTTCAGCGCGATCGCGAGGTTCTCATCGGAGAGCGCCGCGCCGTGCCAGCTGCTCTTCCCCTCCATAAAGCTCACGCCCTTGCCCTTAATGGTGTCGGCAATAACGATGCTGGGACCATCCCTGTAGGCAGCGGCCGCATCCAGCGCGTCGCTGAGCGCCATGATGTCGTGGCCATCGCAGCGGATCACATTCCAGCCAAAGCTTCTCCATTTGGCCTCCACATCGCCCAGAGGCATGATCTCGTCGTTGGTGCCGTCCAGCTGCACCTTGTTGTAGTCCAGGATGGCCGTCAGATTGTCAAGGCCGAATTTTACGGCAGACATGGCGCTCTCCCAGATGGTGCCCTCGTTGATTTCCCCATCGCCCAAAACCGCATAGACACGGGCGGGGTTCCCGCTCAGTCTGAGGCCCAGCGCCATGCCCTGGGCCGCGCCCAAACCGATGCCTAAGGGGCCGGAGGGCATTTCCACGCCGGGAGTGTGGAAGGAGGGATGGCCCTGGAGGTGGGAACCAAACTGCCGCAGGGTGTCCATATCCGTCTCCGGGAAGAAGCCCCTGTGGGCCAGGTTGATGTACAGCATGGGAGCCGCGTGGCCCTTTCCCAGAACGATGCGGTCCCGGCTGGGGTCCTTGGGATCCTGAGGGTTTAAGTTCGCCCGCTCTTGAATGAGCAGGGTCAGTATTTCACAGACAGACAGGCTGCCGCCGCAGTGACCGCTTTGAATACGGTTTATGGCTTTCAGCACGCCGATCCGAAACTGGCGGCAGAGTTCGTTCAGTTCCGCCGCTCTTTGCTGCGTCAATGGCATGAAACTATCTCCTTTACAGGTTTACCACATGGATGGGCTGTCCGGCAATATACGCCTTTACGTTCTCCACGGCGCAGTCCATGATGCGCTGGCGGCTCTCCTTAGGGGCCCAGGAGATATGGGGCGTGATAATGCAGTTCTTGGCGGTCAGCAGCGGGTTGTCCGGCCTGATAGGCTCGGTGGAAACCACGTCCAGACCGGCCGCAGAGAGCTTGCCAGAATTCAGCGCGTCAGCCAGATCCTGCTCCACCACCAGCTGTCCACGGGCATTGTTGATGAGAATGGCCCCGTCCTTCATCCTGGCGATATTCTCCTTGTTGATGATTCCGGTGTTCTCCGGGGTCAGGTTGCAGTGGAGGCTTACCACATCGGCTTTCCGAAACAGCTCGTCCAGAGAGACATACGTTCCGATGGCCCGGCCCGCGTCGCTCTCGAATACGTCATAGGCGATGACGTCCATGCCAAGCGCCCTGGCGATGCGGCCCTCGGCCTGACCGATGCGGCCAAAGCCGATGATACCCATGGTCTTGCCCTCCAGTTCGATCAACGGATAGTCCCAGTAGCACCAGTCGATGTTGGAGGACCAGTTGCCCTCGTGGACGGACTGGTTGTGGTGTCCGATGTGGTGGCAGATCTCCAGCAGCAGGGCGATGGAGAACTGGCTCACCGAGGCCGTTCCATAGGAGGGAACATTGGTGACGGGGATGTTTTTCTCGGCGGCATAGACGTAGTCCACCACGTTGTAGCCGGTGGCCAAAAGGGAGATGAACTTCATATTGGGGCAGGCGTCGATGGTCGCCTTGCTGATGGGCGTCTTGTTGGTAAAGACCACTTCCGCATCGCCGATGCGGCGGATGATCTCTGTATCGTCGTTGGGAGTGCGGTCATAGACCGTCAGTTCTCCCAGCTTGCCCAGCTCTTCCCAGCTCAGATCGCCGGGATTCTCGGTGTATCCATCCAAGATAACGATTTTCATGGAAACTTCCTCCTTATACCAATGCCCAGGCGCGGTTCAGCACGCGCTTGGTATTGGCCAGCACAATGTCCTCGTCCTCGCCAGGCCGCAGCGTGACCTCCATGGACAGCACATAGGGTTCCTCCGCGTTAAAGAACCCCTCCTCCTTCAGCACCTTTAGGTAGTCCACCAGTTCCGGGGTATCGTTGGCGGAGTTTGGATAGCCAAGCCGGGGATGCAGGTCGCCATAACCGTCGCAGCCGGGGATGGCCACCGCGTTGCCGAAGTGCAGGTGGGTGATATAGGGCCGCAGGGTGCGGATGACAAATCTGCTGGTCTCGTAGGTGATGGGAATGTGGCTCAAATCGACGATCAGGCCGAAGTTGTTGTGGGTCGTACGCATATCTGCGGCGAATCCGGCGGCATAGGGTGCCGGACCGATCAGGGCGGCCTTGTCGATGTCAAAGTCAAAGACCTCCAGCTCGACCATCATGCCCTTCCCCGCCGCGTAGTCGCAGAGGTTCCGGGTCGTTTTCAGCAGCTGCTGATACTGAAGATCCTTCGTCTCCGGAGACCATTTGCCTGCCAGGAAGGCGATCCCCTTGGCGCCGAGATACTCAGCCTCGTCGATGCCTTCGATCAGCGTGGCCTCGGCCGCCTTCCGGCCCTCCTCGTCCACGTCATTGGGGTTCAGCCCTGTGCTAAGCAGCCGGGGCTGCGCGCCGTAGCAGACCTTCAAATGGCTCTGGTCCAGCAGGGCTTTGGCTTTCTCGTTGTCTGCGCCGTAGCCCTTGAGCTCGATGGCGTCAAAATAGTCGTCCCGGCAGATTTTCAGCAAAGAATCCATGGGGGCGCTGTTGGGGAAACTCATCCACTGAATGGTACCCACCTGAAAATACTTATGGATAGATTCTTTCATAGCAGAAGCTCCTTTCGCACTCTGTAAGTTGTATTACATCATACATATATAATACGGGATAGTACACCATTTGTCAAGCATATTCTCAGCTTCCCGGAAAAAAAGGACAGACGCATCACGCACCTGTCCTCTTTGACTATCTCTATTTCGCAGCCGCACTCCAGAACCGACACAGGTTGTCCATGGTTCGGAAAAGGTCCTCCCCGGCCCGGAGCTTTGCCTCCTTGTAGGGTACAGCCACCCGGTTGATGCTGAAAATTCCCGTGACGCCTTCGTCATAGACCTTCTCCACCGGATCCTCGATGTCGCCCACCACAGCGATGACCGGGACCTGCTGTTTCCTGGCCCGCCGCGCCACGCCGATGACCACCTTGCCGCCCAGACTTTGGCTGTCCAGCTTTCCCTCGCCGGTAAAGACGCAGTCCGCACCCGCAATCAAGCGATCAAAGCCCACGGTGTCCAGCACGACCTGGATTCCCATCTCCAGACGGCTGCCAAAGAAGGCGATCATACCGCCGCCCATACCGCCGGCAGCACCGGCTCCGGGAACTGTCTCGATCTCCACGCCCAGCCGGTCTCGTACGATCCGCGCCAGATGTTTGAGTCCTTCGTCCAGTCGCAGGACCGCCGCCTTGTCCGCGCCCTTCTGGGGAGCGAACACATACGCCGCGCCGGATGCTCCGGTCAGCGGGTTGTTAATGTCACACATGGTGACGATCTCCGCAGTCCTCAGGGAGGGTTCCAGTTCGGACATATCCAGCGCCGCGATCTTCTTCAGCGTGCCGCCGGTGGGTATGAATGGGATCCCCGATTCGTCCAGAAATCGTATACCCGCCGCAGCTGCAGCGCCGCAGCCGCCATCGTTGGTGGCACTGCCTCCAAGCCCCACGATCAGTTTTTTCGCTCCATGCGCTGCCGCGTGGACCATTAGCTCCCCCACCCCGTAGGTGGAGGCATCCTCCGGCGCCAGATGGTCTCCCATCAGAGGGAGTCCCGCGGCAGCGGCCATCTCGATAAACGCCGTATCACCCAGACGTCCGTAGAAGCCGTCCACGGTCTCCCCCATGGGTCCATGCACCGGAACATGGATTTTCTCTCCCCCCAACGCCGTCAGGAACGCATCCACGGTACCCTCGCCGCCGTCGGCAACCGGGACAGAGACCACCTCCGCCGCCGGGTAATGGGCAAGGATCGCCCGCTGCATGATCTCACAAATTTCCAGGGAGGACATGGTGCCCTTGAAGGAATCCGGAATCAGGACGACCCTTCTCACTTTTTATCCTCCGACAGCTTCCGCATCGTGTTCCGGGTCACGTTCAGATGCTCCAGCATCAGCGCCGCCGCCTGCTCCGGGTCATGGCGCTCCAAGGCATCGCAGATCTTCCCGTGATAGCTGACCCCGGAGGATGCGCCGATGTGATGGATGTTCTCCACCAAGTAACGGGCAAAATTCGTCTCTATGATTTCAAAGATCTGCTTGATATAGGGATTCCCGGTGGCGCCTGCCAGACCCTTGTGGAAGGCAAGGTCATCCGCTGCCGCCTGCTCCGGCTGATTTTCATGCTCCTTCATGGCCGTGACGGAATCCCGAAGGGTCTGAAGCTGCTGTGGCGTGATCCGCTCTGCCGCGATCCGGGCAGCGCCGACTTCCACAATGACCCGAAGCTCATGGAGTGCCTCCCGGTTCTCGCCGGAGAGTACGATCATGGGGATGATGGAATTAAACGCCTGCGAACCGTCCAGCTCGCAAACGTAGGTCCCTTCCCCGTGGCGGCTCTCCACCAGGCCCAGGCTGGAGAGCTTCTGAATGGCGCTGCGGACCGTCACGCGGCTGACGCCGAATTGGTTGGCCAGTTCGTTCTCCGACTGGATCTTGGAGCCGGGCGCCCATTCGCCGCTGGCGATCATATCCTTCATCTGTTCAAAGACCAGTT
>CAZBOR010000031.1:0-16086 GCA_964493585.1 uncultured Oscillospiraceae bacterium | reverse complement strand
TTTATCCCTTTTTCAGCGTTCGCTGGAGGAGCTTTACCAGCTCCATGATCGGCAGAATGGATACCGCAAGACCCAGCGCCACGGCGTACTCGCCCAGGGAGATATGCTCAAAGCCGAAGGCCCCGGACAGAAACGGCACATAGATCACAGCCGTCGTCAGCGCCAGACTCAGCAGCATCGCGCCCCAGAGCCACGGGTTGTGCCGCTTCAGACGAAAGACAGACGTGCGCCGTGCGCGCATATTGAAGGAGTGGACGATCTCCACCATGGACAGCGTCAGGAACGCCATGGTCATGCCGTCGGGGCTGTTCGTGATCTCCCAGGCCCCGGCCTCCAGATAGTGGCCGGTGAAGTAGGCCGTCAGGGTCAGCGCTGTGACCAGCACTCCCTGGAGCAGCACGTCCGTTCCCAGGCCGCCGGAAAATATGCCGTCTCTTGCGTCCCGCGGCTTGCGGCGCATGACGTCCGGCTCTCCCGCCTCCATCCCAAGGGCCAGCGCCGGAAAGCAGTCGGTAATCAGGTTGATCCAAAGCAGATGCACCGGCTCCAGAATGGTGAAGCCCATCAGCGTCGCCGCAAAGACCGCCAGCACTTCCGCCAGATTGGAGGCCAGCAGGAATCCGATGGCCTTGCGGATATTGTCATAGATACGGCGGCCCTCCGCCACGGCGGAGACAATGGTGGCAAAATTGTCATCCGCCAGCACCATATCCGCCACATTCTTTGTGACGTCGGTGCCGGTGATGCCCATCCCCACGCCGATGTCTGCGGACTTGATGGAGGGCGCGTCGTTGACCCCATCGCCTGTCATGGCGGTGACGCAGCCGTTTTTCTGCCATGCCCGCACAATGCGGACCTTATGCTCCGGCTGGACCCTGGCGTAGACGGAAAATTCCCCCACCCGCCGGGCCAGCTCCTCCTCTGAAAGCTCATTGAGCTGGGACCCGGTGACAGCCTGCTGCCCCGGCTCCAGAATCCCCAGCTGCTTCGCGATGGCCACGGCGGTGTCCCGGTGGTCCCCGGTAATCATAATGGGCCGGATACCCGCCGCCCGGCACTCCGCGATGGCGTCCTTCACCTCAGGCCGGATCGGGTCCATCATCCCGGACAGGCCCAGACAGCAGAGGCCCTGCTCCAGCGTCTCCGGTTCAAAGTCCGGCGGCAGGGCTTCCCAGGACCGCTGGGCCGCACAGAGCACCCGCAGGGCCTGGTCCGCCATGGCCCGGTTGTCGTCCAGAATCCTCTGCCGCAGCGCCTCCGTCAGCGGCGCGGGTCCATCCTCCAGGAGCACGCCGGTGCAGTGCCGGAGCACCTCGTCCGGGGCGCCCTTGGTGAACTGGATGATATTGCCCTGGGGGTCCCGGTGGACCGTGGACATCATCTTCCGGTCGGAGTCGAAGGGCGCTTCTCCCACGCGGGGATACCGCGCCGCGTATTCGGTCTTGCTAAGGCCCAGGGCGAGGCCGTCGTTGACCAGGGCGCACTCCGTAGGCTCGCCCACGGCATTGTCGTTCTCGTCCAGCTCCGCGTCGGAACACAGCTCCATGGCCAGCGCCAGACGCTTTATATCGCTGCCCGCGTGCTCCACCACGGTCATTTTGTTCTGGGTCAGCGTGCCGGTCTTGTCGGAGCAGATGACCTGGGTGCAGCCCAGGGTTTCCACCGCCGTGAGCCTGCGGATAATGGCACGGTTGGCGGACATCTTCGTGACGCCAATGGACAGCACGATGGTCACGACCGCCGCCAGTCCCTCCGGAATCGCCGCCACCGCCAGACTGACCGCCACCATAAAGGTGTCCAGCGTTCCCGCGCCCGTAATGTTGGGATAGGACCGCACCAGGTCCACGGCGAAGATCACCGCGCATATCCCCAGCACCAGGATGCTGAGAATCCTGCTGAGCTGTCCCAGCTTTTGCTGAAGCGGCGTCTGCTCCTCCTGGGCATCGTTGAGCGCGCCGGCGATTTTCCCCATCTCCGTATCCATGCCCGTGTCTGTCACCACGGCCCGGCCCCGGCCATAGACCACCGTGCCGCCCATATAGACCATGTTTTTCCGGTCCCCCAGGGGGATGTCCGTCTGGCCGTCTGGGTCCAGGGTCCCGGCGTGCTTGCTCACCGGCACGGATTCCCCTGTGAGGGCCGCCTCCTCCACCTTCATGCTGGCGGATTCCAGAACGCGGGCGTCCGCGGGTACCGCGTCGCCGGCCTCCAGCACGATCACATCGCCGGGTACCAGCTCCTCGCTGCGGATGGTGCGTAGCCCGCCGTCCCGCAGGACCTTGGAGGTGGCCGCCGCAATCTCCTGCAGGGCGGCGATCGCCTTTTCCGCCTTGCTCTCCTGGAGGACGCCCAGGACCGCGTTGATGACCACCACGACCAATATGATGACCGTGTCCGCAAAGGACTCCCCGGAATATGCCGCTGTGATTCCGGATATTGCCGCCGCGACGATGAGAATGATGGTCATGGGGTTGGCCAGTTCCTTGAGAAAGCGCCGGAGCAGCGTGGTCCGCTTGCCCTCGGCCAGACGGTTGGGGCCGTGGTCCGCCAGCCGCGCCTCGGCCTCCTGCGCGGAGAGCCCCTGGGGTGTGGAGCCTTGCTCGGCCAGAACCCGGTCCTTGTCCATGAGATATGCCTGCATCCGTATTCCTCCTAATACGATTGATAAATCGCTCCGCGATTTGCCGTCGCGCAAAAGCCAGTCAGCTCGCTATTATCCATTCCCGCTGGGGGCGTTTTTATGCCGCCGTATCAGCCGCCGAAAAACAGGTGTTCTATCAAAATCTTCAGGCCGATGGCCACCAGGACGATCCCTCCAAACAGCTCCGCCCTGGACTTATACCGAAGGCCGAACAGATTGCCGATTTTCACGCCCACGGCGGAGCACAGGAATGTGATAACGCCGATAAAGCTGATGGCCGGAATAATGTCCACATCCAGAAACGCAAAGGTCACGCCTACCGCCAGCGCGTCGATGCTGGTGGCCACGGCCAGGGCCAGCATGGTCTTGACGCCGAAGGAGGCGTCCGGACATTCCTCCTCCCCGCTTCGGGACTCCCGGATCATGTTGACGCCGATGATCCCCAGCAGGATAAAGGCGATCCAGTGGTCCACGCTGGTGATCTGAGACTGAAACTGGCTCCCCAGCAGCCATCCCAGAAACGGCATCAGCGCCTGGAAGCCTCCAAAGTACGCGCCGCAGATCAGCGCGTGCCGCAGCCGCATTTGCTGTACCGAAAGCCCCTTACAGATGGATACCGCAAAGGCGTCCATGCTCAGTCCCACCGCCAGCACGAACAGTTCCAACAGGCCCATAGCAATTCCCCCTATGTAATGATAAATCCTCCTCTTCCATAAAATGCTTCATTTTACGGAAGAGACATCACGCAAAACTTTTCTCCTAAGTCCGGCGCTATAAACCCTTTTCGCATAAGACAACAAAAACGAGACCCATCTGCCTCATACAGATAAGTCTCGTCATTTCATACGAAGCCAGGACACACGCAGTGTGCCGGGGATGTTGGCTTCATCACGCCCGCAGGGCGCTGACTACTCCCTTAATCCGCCTAATGATAACACGTTTTTCCTCTGCCGTCAAGGGAATTTTTCGAGATTATCCTCCGTAAAAACGGGGATGCCGCTGTCCAGCAGGCGCTGTGCGGCAACGCCGTTGCCGGGGACCAGTCTGCCGGAAAAGCTCCCGTCATAGACGGCCCCCACCCCGCAGGAGGGACTGCGCGCCTTCAATATGGCGGCGCAGCATTCCATGCGGCGGGCCAGCTCCAGAGCCGCGTCCCCACCCCGCCGGAACTGCTCCGTCACATCGGCGCCGGTCCGGTTCACCACGCGGTCCCCAAGCCGCTCCGCCGGGGGTCTGGGCGTCGGCAGGCCGCCCATCTGCTCCGGGCAGATGGGTACAAGCTGCACCCGCTCTCCGAGCGCCAGTACCGCCGGGCAGAGATTGCCGCCGCCGTCGTACCGGCAGGGCAGTCCCAGCAGACACGCGCTGACCAAAACTGTTTTCATGGCTGTTCCCTTCCAAAATGGCGCTGCCGCAGATATGCGTATCTGCGGCAGCGCCGAAAAGCTAATTCGGGTCCCACTTGGCATAAAGCTCCAAGCTATCGTTGACCCCGGTGTCGAAGTCCCAGGCCTGCTCCAGCGCCTCATCGGAATACCACCCCGCAAAGGTGTAGCCCTCCCGCGTGGGCGGCTCCGGTTCGTCGATCAGATCGCCGTAGCGGAGCTCCTGGGCGGCCACGTCGGTGCCGCCGTTGGAATCAAAGGTGATGGTATAGCCGCCGTGTGTCACCGCAAAGATCAATACCAGGATGAACACCGCGATGCCCACCACAATGACACGGTCCAGAGTCTTTACAGAGATCCTGACATAGCGATAGAGGCCCCGCAGCTTTGGCTGCTCGGAAGGCTCCTGGGGCGTCAGGGGATCGCGCTGGTCGTCCATTACTTCTTGACCAGGTACTTCCGCATATCAATGGCGCAGGACACCAGAATGACCAGGCCCTTGACGATATACAGGATGTTCTGGTCCACGGACAGGAAGTTCAAGCCCGTGAAGATGAGCTGGAGCAGCAGCACGCCAACGACAATGCCGCTGATCTTACCAATGCCGCCAACGAAGGATACGCCGCCGATGACGCAGGCCGCGATGGCGTCGGCCTCGTAGTTGAATCCGGTGTTGCCGTTGATGGATGCGATACGCGCACCCTCAAAGAAGCCGGTGATGGCATACATGACGCCTGCAATCACGAATACGCTGATGATGGTACGCATGACGTTCACGCCGGAGACATTGGCCGCCTCCTCGTTGGAGCCAACGGCGAACATATTTTTTCCGAGGGTGGTCTTGTTCCAGACGATCCACATGATGACCGTCAGTATCACCGCATACAGGACATACCTGGGAACCGCCACACCGCCTATGGAGAACAGGGTGCCGGCCACAAGGTTGCGGTAGGCTTCCGACAGGCTGGACAGCGTCTGGCCGTTGTTCTCGCCCATCTTCAGATACAGCAGGATGATGCCGTACAGCATGAGCTGAGTGGACAGGGTGACGATGTAGGGATGCAGCTTAAACTTCGCCATGCAGAAGCCGTTGACCAGGCCGATGATGGCGCCCACGACCAACACGATCAGGATCACCGCGGGAATGGGCAGCGGGTTCATGCCGGGGAAGATCTTGTTTGCCGTGGTCAGCAGAGAGCCGGAGATCACGGCGGAGAGGCCGACCGCACGGCCGGCGGAAATATCGGTACCGGCCAGGACGATACAGCCCGCCACGCCCAGAGCGATGGGCATTCTGGATGCGGTCAGGGAGATGATGTTGATGATAGAGGATGCCGTCAGGAACTGCGGAACGCGAATGGCAACCACGATCACAAACAGGACAATGATGATGTACATGGCGTTATTGAACAGAATATCCGCCAGGTAGCGCTTTTTATCAGCGGGAGAAAGTCCTTTGAAGATTTCCAGCTCGGTGGCGAACTTTCCCTTTTTCTTTGTGTTTTCAGCCACAGTGATTTCCTCCTCTTATACATACTTCGCTGCAAGGGTCATGATCTCTTCCTGGGTGGTGGCTTTTGCGTCCACCTCGCCGGCGAGGCGTCCGCCGGACATTACCAGAATCCGGTCGCACACACCCAGCAGCTCAGGCATTTCGGAGGAGACCATCAGTACGGTCTTTCCCTGCTTTGCAAGGTCAATGATAAGCTGATAGATTTCATATTTTGCGCCCACGTCGATGCCGCGGGTCGGCTCGTCCAGCAGCAGGATCTCCGGGTCAGTCAGCAGCCAGCGGCCCAGAATGACCTTCTGCTGGTTGCCGCCGGACAGGGACCGGATCTGCGTGGTCTGATTGGGCGTCTTGATCCGCATGGCCTCGATGGACCAGTCCGTGCTCTCCTCCATCTTTTTCTTGCTGAGGAGGCCGCCCTTCAAATACTTTTTCAAGCTGGAGATACAGGTGTTCTCCGTGATGCTGCGGATGCCGAAGATGCCGGTGGCCCGGCGTTCCTCCGTCAACAGGGCAAAGCCGTTGGCCACAGCTTCCTTGGGCAGCTTGTTTTTCACGGTCTTGCCGTGGAGCTTGACCGTGCCGCTCTTTTTCGCGGCCACGCCAAAGATGGTTTCCAGGGTCTCCGTCCGTCCCGCGCCGTCCAGACCCGCGATCCCCACGATCTCGCCGCGATGGGCCTCGAAGCTCACATCGGTCAGCCCGGAATACAATCCGGTAAGCCCCTCCACGGACAGGGACACCTCGCCGGTCACGACGTTGTCCTTGGGTGGGAACCGGTTGGTCAGCTCACGTCCCACCATGAGCTTGATGATCTTTTCCATGGTCATGTTCTCCACCGGCTCGGTGGCGACCCACGTGCCGTCGCGCATGACGGTGATGTAGTCGGAGATCCGCAGGATCTCGTCCATCTTGTGGGAGATATAGACGATGCCGCAGCCCTGGTCCCGGAGCTTGTTGATGATCCGGAACAGATGCTCCACCTCGATCTCGTTGAGGGAGGAGGTCGGCTCGTCGAACACGATGACCTTGGCGTTGTAGGAAACCGCCTTGGCGATTTCCACCATCTGCCGCTGGGAAACGGGCATGGTGCTCATAATGGTCTTGGGGTTGACGTCTACCTCCACCTCCTGGAGGATCCGCTTGGTTTCCTCCAGCATTTTTTTCTCGGAGACAAAGGGACCGTTCATGGGATAACGTCCCAGCCAGATGTTGTCCATGACGTTGCGCTTGAGTGCCTGGTTCAGCTCCTGATGCACCATGGCAACGCCGTGCTCCAGCGCCTCCTTGGAGTTTTTGAAATTGATTTCTTGCCCTTCCAGATAAATATGTCCCTCATCCTTGTTGTAAACACCAAACAGGCATTTCATCAGGGTGGACTTACCAGCGCCGTTCTCGCCCATGAGCGCATGGACCGAGCCGGCGCGGACGGTCAGAGAAACACCATCCAGCGCTTTTACGCCGGGGAAGGATTTTGTGATGCCCTCCATTTGCAGCAGGACCTTGTCCTGTGTGTCCTGGCCGACATTGACCTTGTTGTCCAAAAGGATCCCTCCTGTTTGTTAGCTTGTAAGGCAGCCGCGCATTTCAGCGCGGCTGCCGGTGCTGAGATGGATTATTCGCCGGTGTACTCCGCGTAGGGGATGTTTACACGCCAGGTGCCGACGAGCTCAGAGGCGTCGATGCCGGTGAAGGTATCGCTGCCGGCCTGCATATTCTGGGCGATGGTAACGATGGCGTTGGCCATGCCTTCGGCGTCCTGCTTGATGGTACCGGTCATGGTGCCGGCGGCAATGGCGTCCTTGGCCGCGTCAGTGGCGTCCACACCAAAGACAGGAATGGTGGTGGTGCCTTCGCCTTTGTTGTAGCCGGCGTTCTGGAGCGCGGAGATGGCGCCCATGGCCATTTCGTCATTGTTGGCGATGACCAGCTCTACCATGTTGCCGTTGGCCTCGGAATACTGGGAAAGGATGGTCTGCATATAGTCCGTGGCAGCAGAGGAGGACCAAGCGCCAGTCTGGTCAACCAGATACTTGCTGGTGTTGGAGGAATCATAGAATTCCAGAGCGGGCTTGCCGGCCGCGGTCAGGACCTCGTCAGCGCACTCCTGGCCGTACTGGGTACGGGCAATAGCCTCCAGGTTCGCCTCGTCGCCCTTGAACATGACATAGGAGATCACACCGTCGCCGTTGAGATCCACAGCGTCATAGTTCTCCACCAGATAGTTGCCGATCATCTCGCCCTGCATGATGCCGGCCTCGGTGTACTCGGTGCCGACGTAGCAGGCGTTGCCATGGCCTTCGATGATGGCCTGGGCGTCTTCATCCGTGTCCGCGATGGAGCGGTTAAAGAAAATCAGGGGGATACCAGCAGCCTTCGCCTTGTCAGCGATGGCCTGAGCCGCATCCGCAGAGCCGGAATCCACCAGGTTGACTACCAGCATAGAAGCGCCCTTGGCGATGGCAGTGTCAACCGCCTCGGTCTGCGTGGTCTGGCTGCCGTTGGCATCGTAGTCGTTATAGTTAATGCCGGCAGCCTCAAACGCAGCGTCCATGGCGGAGCGCACGCTGGACAGGTATGTATCGTTGTTGGTGTACCAGAAAACGGCAACCTCTCCAGCAGAGGAGGTGGCAGCGTCGCCCGTGGAGGCGGCCTCTGATCCGGACGCTGTGGAGGTCTCACCGGAGCCGCAGGCGGCCAGGGCAAAGACCATGCAAAGTGCCAGGATCAATGCAAGGAATTTTTTGGTGTTCATTGTTTTGGAATCTCCTTCGATTATGAATTTCACAGCCGAGAACCCGGCCATGATGTGCAGACCTGCATCTGCATAAACATAATAGCACAGCCTTTAGGAAAAAACAATAGTTTTTTTCCGAATTCGCGTGACTATTTTAGTGGTATTACACAGAATCGCACAAGGTTCACGAATGGACACATCCGCGTGCTTTTCCGTGCGGCCACGGTTTAGGCTTCCGGGGTCAGCGCCTCCGCGATCACGTCCCGGTTGGCGTCGAAATCCGGGATGATTACCGACATTCCATCCACGGTGTTGTAGCTCCAGGTCCCGTCCGCCGGGATCTGATAGGACGCTATGGCGCTGTCGGACAGCATGGGGAACAGCTCCGTGGCGGTGGCGATGATCTGGAAATTGGACATATCCGTGGTCAGCAGGGGAAATACCTCGTTTACCACATGGATGGCCTCCGTCAGCCCCACGTTTTTCAGGGACTGGTAGAGGGAGATCAGCACCTTCCGCTGGCGGCCGGTGCGGCTGAAGTCCGAGTCGATGTAGCGGATGCGGGAATAGGCCAGGGCCGTCTCCCCATCCATGTGGGTGACCCCGGAGTTCAGGCCCAGATAGTTGGCCTCCGAGCTGGTCAGGTCGATGTCCACGCCCCCCAGAATGTCAATGATGCTGGCGAAGCCGGAAAAATCCACCTCCAGGTTGTAGTCGATCTCCACGCCGAAGTTCTCCTCCAGAGTTTCGTCCAGCAGCTCCATACCGCCGTAGGCGAAGGCGGCGTTGAGCCGGTTGCTGCTGTAGCCCGGTATCTGCACATACAGGTCCCGGAGGAAGGAGATCAGCACGATGGTGCCGGCACTCTGGTTAAAGCTGACCAGAATCATGGAGTCGCTTCGGGCGCGGGTCTCCCCCTCGCGGCGGTCCTGGCCGATGAGCAGGATATTGGTGATGTCCGGGCTGGCCTGGATCTGATAGGCGGAATTGCCCCAGTCGATCGCGCTCTTGTCCAGCTCCGGGTAGACCACGCCCGGCTCTTCCGTCTCGTTCTGCTCGACGGCGTCCCGGAGATTGATCTCCTCCACCTCGGACTCCGTGGCGTAGCTGAAGTCCTGGTCCAGCCGGTTGATTTTGTTCAGCATGAAATTCACCGTGATGAAAATGGCCGCCGCCAGCGCCACCAGGAAGATTACAATTCCCAGCAGCACCTTGGGCCAGACGCGCTTTTTCGCGGTTTTTACGGTTGTCGTTTCTTCAGACGGCATAATGCTCCCTCCATTTCGGTTCCTGCTATCAGTATACAGCATCCCCGCGCAGATTTCCACCGCTATTTTGCATTTTGAAACCGCCGCAGGTATGCCTCCACCACATCGGCGCAGCCCTCCACATCGTCAAGGTCCAGCACAGGCGCCGGCGTGTCCACCATCTCGTCGGTCATCACCGCCAGAAGCTGCTCCGGCGGCGCGATCAGAGGCCGGTGCAGCTCGGCCCGGTGCAGCTCGATTTTGGGATAGACGCTGCGCTTATAGCCCTCGGTGAGCACGATGTCCACCCGGGGCAGCCGGGAGATGATCTCCCGGAGGGAAAGCTCCTCCCCGGGCTGCTCCACCATGGCGAATTTCTCCCGGTTGGAGATGGCCACCACATCTGCGCCCGCAGCGGTGAAGCGATAGGTGTCCTTGCCGGGCTTGTCCATCTCGAAGTGGTGGGCGTCGTGCTTCAGCACCGCCAGGGTCAGGCCCCGGCCCTTGAGCACCGGGATCAGCCGCTCCAGCAGGGTGGTCTTTCCGGTGCCGGATCTCCCCACAAAGGTGATAACGGGAACCATGTCAGGATTCATAGCGCGCCTCCTTGAAACCATGCGCGGGACAGCAGACTGACGCCCCGCCGTATTTCCTCGTCGCTGAGCCCGCCGAAGCCCAGCAGCACGGTGGTCCGGTATTCCTCCGGCACCGTCCCCAGAAAGTAGGGCGACACCGGGTAGACCCGGACGCCGCAGGCCGCCGCCGCCGCAGTCAGCTCCGATTCCTCCATGCCGTTTAGGACCCGCAGCGTCAGATGGTTGCCTGCCGGCTGGCCCAGAATCTCCAGATATTCGCTCCAGGGCGCCAGGGCGTCCACCAGGCACTGCCGTCTGGCCCGGTAGTAGATACGCATCCGGCTCACGTGCGTTTCAAAGTGGCCCGTGTTCATAAATTCCCGGAGCACCGCCTGCTCGAACCCCGACACCGTGGAGGAATAGCCCCGATACCGCTGCCAGAACAGCTCCAGCAACGTCTGGGGCAGCACCATATAGCTGATACGCAGGGCCGGAGCCACACTGCGGGAGAAGGTCCCCAGATATATCACCCGGCCCAGGTGGTCGATGCTCTGGAGGGAGGGAATGGGCCGGGAGGAGTAGCGGAACTCGGAGTCATAGTCGTCCTCGATGATGTATCGGTTTTCCCCCTGGCTGCTCCACCGCAGCAGCGCCGTCCGCTGGCCGATGGGCATGGCGTAGCCCAGCGGATACTGGTGGGATGGCGTGGTGTACACCAGCACCTGTTCCCCCTGGGGCAGCGCCTGGAGGCTGATGCCGTCCGGTCCCACGGGTACGGCGCAGAGGGGATGGCCCATACGGGCAAACAGGGCGTGGGCCTGGTTGTACAGGGGATTTTCCACCGCCAGAGTATAGGTCCCCGGCAGGATGTACGACAGCATGAACAGCAGATTGTCGCTGCCCGCGCCCATGACGATCTGCTCCGGACCGCATCGGACCCCACGGGCACGATAGAGGTAGTCCGCCACCGCCTGCCGCAGTCCCAGGTCCCCCTGCTGGGGCGTGCGGAGCAAAAGCCGCCGGTCATATTCGTTGAAGCAGGACTTCATAAGCCGCCGCCAGACCCCAAAGGGAAACTGGTTCCTGGCCATACCCGACGGGGAGAAGTCGATTTCATAGACGGTCTCCGGCTCCGATGGTATCGCCGCCGGGCGCTGGGGCCGGGGCTGCTGGGGAAGCTGGCCGGTCTCCAGCACGAAGAAGCCCCGGCGGGGACTGGACAGCACGAATCCCTCGGCCTCCAGCTGCGTATAGGCCCCCTCCACCGTGTTGATGGACACGCCGAGCTGCTCCGCCAGCTTCCGCTTGGAGGGGAGCTTCTGTCCCACGGCCAGAGCCCCGGACTGTATCTCCATCCTGATCTGCTGATAGAGCTGCTGATACAGGGGCAGGTTGCTGTCCTCCGGCAGTGCGATCATTTGGCCCCGCCTCCTTTCAAAAAATCTATGATTCTATGGTATCAGATATTGTAAAAAAGTCAAGTAGGGCCTTGCGCCGGGGACCGAAACCGGATAGAATAATAGAGATTCATTTGCTTGAAAAGGAGCTAAATCCATGACCGGCCTTCTCATCCGCCTATTCATCCGCAACAGCGACCAGGTGACTGCGCCACGGGTCCGCGGCGCCTATGGCGCTCTGGCAGGCGCCGTGGGCATCCTATGCAACCTGCTCCTCTTTGCCGCCAAGCTGACCATTGGCGTCCTCAGCGGCAGCGTGTCCATTACGGCGGACGCCGTGAACAACCTGTCCGATGTCTCCTCCTCCGTTATGACCCTCATCGGCTTTCACATGGCCCAAAAGCCCCGGGACGCGGAGCATCCCTTCGGCCACGCCCGCATGGAATATCTCACCGGCCTGGGCGTAGCCGCTTTAATTCTGATCCTCGACATCCAGCTCTGGAAAAGCTCCTTCTCCAAGATCCTGCATCCGGAGCCGGTGTTGTTCTCCGCCGCCCTGGTGGTGGTGCTGCTGCTGTCCATCGGGGTAAAGCTGTGGCTGGCGGCGTTCAACCTCGCGCTGGGGAAACGCATCTCCAGCGCCGCCCTGACCGCCACCGCCGCTGACAGCCGCAACGACGTGATCTCCACGGGAGCGGTCCTGCTGTCGGCCCTGATCTCCCATTTCAGCGGTCTTGTCCTGGACGGCTATGTGGGCCTGCTGGTGGCGCTGTTTGTTCTCTGCAGCGCGGTGGACATCGCCAGGGATACCATCAGTCCTCTGCTGGGCGCGTCCGCCAACCCGGAGCTGTGCCACATGATCCGGGATACGGTGCTGCGCTATGATCCCCGTGTGCTGGGCGTCCATGACCTCATGGTCCACGACTACGGCCCCGGCCAGACCTTTGCCAGCCTCCATGTGGAGGCGGACCACAGGGAGGACCCCATGGAGATACACGACATGATCGACAGCATCGAGCGGATGTTCCTGGAGCGGCACGGCATCCACATGACCATCCACTATGACCCCATCGTCACCGATGACGCCGCCGTCACGGCGCTGCGGGACCGGGTGGGCGCGCTGCTGAAGGAGATAGACCCCCGGCTCACCTTCCATGATTTTCACATGGTGGCCGAGCCGGAGCACACCAATTTGATTTTTGACGTGGTGCTGCCCTTCGACCTTCAGGACCGGCAGGCGGCCATCCGGACGCGGCTGGAGGACGGCCTTAAGAAGCCGGGAACGCGGTACTGCCTGGTGCTGACCTTTGACACGGACAGCTTTCAATAGTCCGCGTATCCGGCCACGGCAGCCGGGAGGCGCCGCGCCATACAAAGGGGTTCGTTCTTTTTTATAATTGTGGCAGATCGGTATTGCAAAATTCCCAAATATCCGATATACTGGAATCAAATTTGCGCTGCATCACGGAACATGAGCGGCAGCAGGAGGTAATTCTATGAAAAAGCGGAAACACGATACCCGGTGGATGGTGGGCGTGGCGCTGATGGCGGCCATCGTCATCTTGCTGGCGAACACGCCCCTGGGCATGATCCAGCTTCCCATCATCAAGGCAACCACGGTACACATCCCGGTCATCATCGGCGCGATCCTGTTCGGCCCTCTGGCGGGCAGTATTCTGGGCGGCGTGTTCGGCCTGTGCTCCATGGCCAGCAACACCACGGCGCCTACGCTGCTGTCCTTCGCCTTTTCGCCCTTTCTCAGCACCACGGGGCTGCCGGGTGTGGTGAAGTCCATATGGATCGCGGTGGGCTGCCGAATCCTGATCGGGCTCCTGTCAGGCTGGCTGTGGATTGGGCTGAAAAAGCTGAAGGTGAGCGACTGGGTCGCGCTGCCCATTACCGGGTTCTTCGGCTCCATGGTCAACACGATATTCGTCATGGGCAGCATCTATCTGCTGTTTGCCCAGCAGTACGCCGCGGCCAAAGAGGTGGCCGTCACCGCCGTATTCGGCCTTATCATGGCCACGGTGGGGACCTCCGGCGTCCCGGAGGCGATCGCCGCCGCCGTGCTGGTAACGGCCATCGGCAAGGCGCTGCTCAAGGCCATCGGACGAATGCGGAAACCGGCATAGATAACAGGAGGGGTGGAACCGGCGGGTCCCACCCCTCTTTTTCATGTATCAGGCCAGTGTCCTGCCAAGCGCGGCGCAGGCGGCCTCGGCGTCCCCATCGGGGTCCTCGTTGCAGATCACGCCCCGGCTCACCAGCGAAGCCCCTGCCGTCCGGCAGGAATCCTCCCAGGAGCGCATCCACTCCCCGTCACCCCAGCCGTAGGAGCCGAACAGGCCCACGCGCTTGCCGGAAAGCTGCGCTTCGCAGGCGGTGTACACCGGCTCGAACTCGCTGTCCTCCAGCTGCTCCGCGCCCATGGCGGGGCATCCAAAGGCGATGGCGTCGTAATCCGCCACCATGGACTCCGAAAAGTCCGTCACGAAGAAGGTGGACACCTCCGCCCCCGCCGCCGTGGCGCTCTCGGCAATCAGCCGCGCCATGGCCTCGGTGTTCCCGGTGCCGCTCCAATAGACAACTGCTACCTTACTCATAGTCAAAACCTCTTTCTGTTCAAAATATATCATACAGCCACAGTGAGCTGCTGAATCGACCTGCCCTGACGCCAGAGCCTGCGGTACACGTCCCGGCATTTTTTGAGCTGCCGGAACCGCCTCCGGGCCGTCTGCTCGTCGCCGTAGACCTTCCAGATGCCGGTACATTTGCAGTTCTTCCCGCGGTTGACAATGAATCCCGCCACGTCCTCCAGCGGATAGCCCAAAAACACGCCGATCTCATGGGGAAAGCTCTCGCCCATACACACCCGCTGCTTCAGCCGCGCCAGCGCCTCGGAGGGCTCCGCGCCACAATACCCGAATCCCTCCAGGAAGCTCTGTATTTCCCGGCGCTTCAAAAGCTGCCGGAGCTGGGCGGGACGGTATACATAGGTCAGCGCCCGCTCCGGTCGGATACGCAGGAGGCAGATCGCCACGCCCTTGGGCGCAAACTCCCGGTTCAGCGTCCCGATCTGCTCCATAAGCTCCTCCCGGGAGGCGTAGGCATAGCTGAACAGGCTCCCCACCTTGATGGACGCCAGGGTCGGCGCGCAAAACTCGATCAAATACTCCTCCATGGACACGGCCTCCCGCAGATTTGTGTTAGTATATTCTAACCATCTTACAAAAAAATATACGGGTATGTGGTTAGTAATAACTAATTATAGTTAGTATACACTATCCACGGTGCCGTGTCAAGTTCTTTTCTCTCTTTCCGAAAAGCCAAGCGCCGCCCATTTCCGGCAGGCGGCGCTTGGTGGTCAATCCCACGCGGTGACATACCGGGCCAGAAACCCGCGGACGGTTCCATAGTAGGTTTCGGGGTCCTTGTCCTGGGACTGGGCGTGTCCGGCGCCCTCCACGATCAGCAGCTCCTTTTCCGCCGTGGCCGCGGCATAGAGCGTGTACGCCATGTCCACGGGAATCATCTTGTCCTGGTCCCCGTGGATGAACAGCGTAGGTACGGCGCTGTGCTGTACCGCCTCCAGAGCCGAAGCGTCCTTGAGGTCATATCCGCCGCGAAGCTGGAGCGCCAGATTGGCCGAATCCACCAGGGGAAACGCCGGCAGATGGAACCAAGCCCGAATGTCCTGCCGGAACATACTGTAGGCGTCCGTGTAGGCGCAGTCGGACACCACCGCCCGGACATTTTCCGGCAGCTCCTCCATGCCGCTGAGCATCAGGGCGCAGGCGGCGCCCATAGACTGGCCGTGCAGCACGATCTCCGCCTCCGGGTCCTGAGCCAGGATCTGCTCCAGCCAGAGCAGCACATCCAGCCGGTCCGTCCAGCCCATGCCGATGAAATCCCCATCGCTCTCCCCCTGACAGCGGAGGTCCGGTACCAGCACCTGGAAGCCCTGCTGATGATACCAATAGGCGAAGGGATACATCTCCTCCTTCCAGCCGGTATAGCCGTGGAGCAGCACCACCCAGGTGTGGCTCTCCGCTTCTGCGGGGAACTGCGCCGCCACCAGCCGATAGCCGTCCCGCGAGGTGATCTCCCAGCGCTGGCGTGCGGCCGTTTCCAGCCATGCGTTGGTCTCCGCCAGCGCGGCGCTGCGGTTCTCCCGGATGTCCGAGGTCTTGACCTGCTGGGCGTAGCTCTGCTCCGTCACAGTCTCAAAGGCCTCCAGCTTCTGCATAAAGGACGGCACCAGGGCCGCGCTCACCAGTACGTTCACCAGAACGATGTACGCCGCCAGACCTACCACCGCCAGGCCCAGAAGCACCCACCTGAGCCGTCTGTGCCGCCGGACCTTTGTCTCCATGGGCGGTTCCCCCTTTCGCGTATCTATATGATAAAATATCAGACGGGGCTTTGCAAGAGAAAATATGCCGGAAAAAGCGGGAAACAGGCGCATCTCCAACGCCATTCATTTTATCCAAAATTCGCTCTTGCTTTTTTGATTTGTTGTGCTATAATAATAGAGCACTTTGAAATGCGCCGGTGGCTCAATGGATAGAGCATCGGATTCCGGTTCCGAGGGTTG
>CAZBOR010000030.1:0-16676 GCA_964493585.1 uncultured Oscillospiraceae bacterium | reverse complement strand
CGGCTGGCGGTCCCGGCGGTCCTGGTGGTCCTGGTGGTCCCGGAGGCCCTGGTGGCCCTGGTGGTCCGGAGGGTCCCGGTGGTCCCGGTGGTCCCGGTGGTCCCGGAGGTCCCGGCGGTCCCGGAGGTCCCGGCGGCATGGGCGCCCCTGTAAAGCCCGACACCTTCCTCAATGCCACCAACGTGACCCTTAACGGCGACATCTACAACGGCACCGGCTACTACGGCCAGAAGCCCAAGCCCCTGTTCGTGACTCTTGGCGAGGGCGCTGTGCTCAACGGCGCTGTGTCCGCCACGGAGACCCGCCATGTGGACGAAAACGGCAAGCAGAACACCCACTTCACCATCAAGGAGTTCTACTATCTGGCCCATGTGGAAAACCGCAACTACTTCAACGGCGACAACACGGTAGAGGTCACGCTGAAGGACGGCGCGGTCTGGAATGTCACCGCTCCCGGCATCATCAACAAGTTGACGGTGGGCGAGGGCTGCACCCTCAACGGCACCGTCACGGAGAACGCGGACGGCACCCTCACCGTATCTCCCAAGGCATAAGCTCTGTTGGCCGGTCTCCTCCGGAGGCCGGCCAATTTTTTCTGCGGGCGTTTGGATCGTAACTCATTCTGAATAAGCTCCGCGCAAAATACCGGGCGGCATCGGCTTTGGCCGATGCCGCCCGAAACTATCCTACGTCGTTTTGCACAGGGTGCGGAGCTTACCCGGAATCGGGGCCACCCCGGCGGGACTGTGCCTGAGGAAGGGAAACCGCCCCTTTCCTGTTTTATTCTCCGCCTCCGTCCTATCAGAGGTCCTCCAGCAGGGCCGTCAGCTCTGTCAGCGTGTCGTCAAACACCTTCAGCGCCCGGTCCACCACATCCGGCCGGGTCAGGTCTATCCCGGCGATTTTCAGCTCCTCCAGGGGATAGTCGCTGCCGCCGGTGGTCAGGAATTTCAGGTAGTTGCCGGGGTCCCCTGTCTCATAGATGCTGTCCGCGATGCTCACGGCGGAGCAGAAGCCCGTGGCGTACTGGTACACATAGAACGCGCTGTAGAAATGGGGGATCCTGGCCCACTCCACATCCTGGAGCGGGTCGATCTCCGCGCCCTGGTAGTACAGGGCATTGAGCTCATGGTGCAGGGCGCTGAGGGTCTCGGCGGTGAGCGGCTCGCCGCTCTGGTACATATCGTGGGCCTTCCGCTCAAATTCCGCAAAGAGGGTCTGGCGGAACACCGTCGTGCGGAAGCTCTCCAGCAGGTGGTTGAGCAGATACGCCCGCTTTTTCCGGTCTGTCTCGGTTTTCAGCAGATGCTTGGTCAGCAGGACCTCGTTGACCGTGGAGGCCACCTCCGCCACCAGCAGACGATAGTCGTGGTTGGCGTAGGAGTTATTGGCCGAGGACAGATAGGAGTGCATGGCATGACCCAGCTCGTGGGCCATGGTGAACACGTCCTCCAGCGCGCCGGTAAAGTTCAGCAGCACATAGGGGTGGACGCCGTGGACGCCGCAGGAGAAGGCCCCGGTGGTCTTGCCCTTGTTCTCATACACGTCCATCCAGTGCTCGCGGTAGGCTTTGTCCAGCAGCGCCTGATAATCCGCGCCCAGGGGCGCCAGGGCCTCCCTCACCATGGCCTTGGAGGTCTCGTAGTCGATGTGGTACTCCACATCCTCCACCATGGGGCAGTAGAGGTCATACATATGCAGGGTATCCAGGCCCAGGACCTTCTTCCGCAGCTCCAGATACCGCCGCATAATGGGCAGCCCTCCGTGGACCGCCTCCACCAGACTGTCATAGACCTGTAGCGGGACGTTGTTGGCAAACAGGCTCCTTTCCACGGCGGAGTCATAGTGCCGGGCCTCGGCGAAGAAGGTGTCCAGCTTCACCTGTCCGGCATACATGGCGGCCAGCGTGTTGATATACCGTTGAAACTCCCTGTGGTACGTCTCATAGGCCTCTCTGCGGACATTCCGGTTCCGGCTGTCCCGAAAGAGACCATAGGTGCCGTGGGTCAGGGGCGTGGGCTTCCCGTCCTCCCCGGTGATGTCCGGGAAGGTCATGTCCACGCTCTCCAGCATGGTGAACACATTGTCCGGCGTATCGGCGGCGTCGGAGAGCCGGGACAGCAGTCTTTCCTGGTCCGCAGACAGCGTGTGCGCCCGCATCCGGGCGGTGTCCTCCAGAATGTGCCGGTAGTCCGAGAGCAGCGGGTCCGCCATCCACCGGCTCAGCGTCTCCTCCGGGATGGACAATATCTCCGGGTCCACAAAGCTCAGCGCCGTGGACAGCTTTACATAGAGGTTCATGGCCCGGCCTTCCAGCCGCTGGGCCTCCGGGTCGCCGTTGTCGCCGCATTTTTGGAGGTTGGCGTAGAGGTACAGCAGCTCCACCGGCTGCGCCACGGCGTAGATCTGATCCATTCCCGCTTTCAGCGCCTCCTTGGAGCGGCCAAGGGTTCCCTGCAGGGCGGACAGGCCATCCACCGCCGTCTGCGCCTGTGCATAGGCGGCCTCCCAGGCCGCCTTGGTCGGGAAAATATCCTCCAGCCTCCACTGAAATTCGGGATCCATTTCCTTACGGGACACAAGTGCCATATATGATTGCTTCCTTTCCAGAATAAACTTCCTGTATTGTAGCAGATTTCGGCCCGTTCCTCAACCTTTTTTCCCGCGTTTTTTCGGCGGGGTCCCAGTGCTTCTGCCGGCTCCGGCATCTAAGCGTCCGCTACGGGGCCGGATGCCGTCTCTGATAGAAGAACATCACCACGCCCGTACCGCAGATGACGAAATACCCCAGCAGGCTCCAGCGGTCCGGGACCTGGGAGAAGAAGCACCAGCCCAGCAGCGCCGCGAAAATCACCTGGGTGTAATCGTACACGGAGATCTCCTTGGCCGGGGCAAAGCGGTATGCGCTGGTGATGCCGAACTGTCCGGTGCAGCCAAAGACGCCCGCCAGCAGGAGACAGCCGAGCTGGCCCAGGCTCATGGGCGCGTGGACCACGATAAAGTACGGCAGGCACACCAGGCAGGAGAAGGTGGAAAACACAAAGACGATGAGGCTGGAGCTGATATTCTTTTTGCTCATAAGCCGCACAAAGCTGTAGGCCACGCCCGCGCCAAAGCCCCCCAGCAGGCCGATGATGCTGGGGACCAGGGCCATGTTGGAGGGATCGGGCTTGATAATCAGCAGACTGCCCAGGAAAGCGGCCGCCACGCCCAGCCCTTGAAACACGGTCAGCTTTTCCCGCAGGAGAAAGTAGGATACGATAATGGCGAAAAACGGGGACATCTTGTTGAGCATGGAGGCATCGGACAGGCTCAGATGGTCCACCGCGTAGAAGTTGCACAGCAGTCCCAGGGTCCCGAAGGCCGCCCGTGCCAGCAGATACCGCCAGTGGCTCCGCTCCGGCGGGTGAAACGGCTCGTGATTGCGCCGCATAATGCAGAAGGCGAAGATGGCCGCCACGAAATTGCGGAAAAACGCTTTCTGCATGGAGGGGATGTCCCCGGCCAGATGCACCAGCGTGCTCATCAGGGCAAAGGACAGCGCCGCGCTGAGAATACACAGGACGCCCTTGGTTCGGTTTGTCATAAGCGGTCAGCCTCCGGCGGTGGATTTGGCGGCCTCCTGGTATTCCGTGGAGGCCAGGCGGCTCATATCCTCCGGGGTGCCGTAGCGGTCCAGCTCCAGGATCATATAGCTGCACAGCAGATTCAGGGCCACCTGGTCGTGCTCATAGGGCAGGTCGAACAGCTCGCTGATGCGGCCCAGCCGGTACAGCAGGGTGTTCCGGTGGATGCACAGGGCCGCCGCCGTGCGGTCCTTGTTGTGCATACTGAAGGAGAACATCCGCATGGTCTCGTCGTAGGAGGTGCCGTTTTCCCGGTCGTAGGCCCGCATTTTGAAGATGGCGGGATGGATAAAGGTCTCCGGAGTGTCCTTCTCCAGCACCGACAGAAAGATGGGCAGGGGCATCAGGTCCGAGAAGGTGGTGGAACGGCCCCGGCCCAGCTTCAGGGCCAGCCGCGCCGTCAGCAGGGCCTGACGGTAGTGGCACCGGGTCTCCTTGGGGTCCGTGAAGCTGTCAGAGAGGCCGCAGATCATGTTGTGGCTGCCGAAAAACGCAAAGAGCTTGTCCGCCAGGGAGTCCCGGACCATGGGCGTGCCGGAGCCGTGGTGGTCCGCACCGCCGTAGAGGGTGACGATGGTGTTGTCGTAGATCAGGCAAATCACGTTGCGGTAGAGCTGCTGAAGCTCCCGGACGGCATACTCCGCAAAGGCCTGCTGGGAGGCCAGAGCGCCGATGGTCGCCACGCAGACGGTGTACTCCGGCTGCATGGTCCGGGAGATGGCTTCGCAGGCCAGCCGCTCCAGATGGGGCGGCGTGGCGGGCGCCAGCAGGTCCTCCAGCTTGGTGGACAGGGCCAGGTTCCAGCTCCCCATGGACTTGATGCGGCTGGCGATCCGCAGACACAGGGCGTCCAGCACAAGCTGGACGATCTCAAAGTCCTCCTCCGTGGGCGGCTCGCCGTCCCAGAACACGATGATATGCCCGTGAACGGTCCCGTCCTGCACCACCTCCGCAAAGAGCCTGGGCGACTTGGCGCAGGAGCCGGTGCAGGCGTAAAAGGGCTTGTAAAAGGACTGCTTTCCGGACAGAAACTCGTCCAGGGTCCGGAATATCTGTTCCCGGTTCATGGCCTTGTTTTTGTATATCTCGTCCCACTCCGGCTCACCGATGGCCTGGGCGGGATACATGGAGACCACATGGAAATACTCGTCTACGAACAGCACAGGCCGATGAAATATCTCGTGGGTGGCAGCCACCACGTTGTTCATGTTCTGATTGCAGACGGCCTTGTACAGCTTTTCATAGACCTCCGCCATACGGGGAGAAGCCATAACGATACCTCCGATCCTCACCTTGTCAAAACGCACAGCTTATTCGCGGATTTTGAGTATATTGTAACAAATCCCCGCGGGAATTGCAACCGCTTCTGCGGGGAAAGCCCGGGCGGGACCGGCTGCGCCTTTGCGAGCTCCGCCGGAGGGTCATGCCTCCTCCGGCTGCTCTACGATCATCCGCGCCACGCTGTCCCGGAAGCTCCGGCCCTCTCCGTCCCCGCCGTAGACCCGGACCAGCACCGGGCGCTCCAGCTCCAGACTGCACAGCCCCAGCAGGCTCTTGCCGTCCACGGTGTACCGCCCGGAGATCACATCCACGTCCACGGGGATCGTGCTGGCCGCACTGACGAACTGCTTGACATCGTTCACCGTGTGCAGAGAAACGTAAAATTCTGTCATAAAAATCCCTCCCGATAGGTCTTTCATTCTGAAGTTTCTTATACTATAATGAGTGTATCACAAAAAAGGAAAAAGTACAATCCGGGAGAATGCTATGAAATTTGCAATTTACACCCTGGGCTGCAAGGTCAACCAGTACGAGTCCCAGGCGCTGGAGCGGGAGCTGCTGCGCCGCGGCTATGAAAAGGGCAGCTTTGACAGCCCCTGCGACCTCTACATCGTCAACACCTGCACCGTCACGGCGGTCAGCGACAAGAAATCCCGCAACGCTCTGCGGCGGGCCAGGCGGCTCAATCCCGGCGCCGTCATCGGGGTCTGCGGCTGCTACGCCCAGGTCCGGCCGGAGGATATGGACCGTCTGGATGTGGACGTGGTGGGCGGCACCGGCCAGCGGGGCCTGTTCATCGACCGCATGGAGCAGTTCTACCGGGACCGCCGGCGGTCCGCCCAGGTGGACAACGCCTTCCAGCGCCGGGAGTTCGAGGTGCTGGAGCCGGGAGGTCTGGACGGGCGCACCAGGGCCATGCTGAAGGTGGAGGACGGCTGCGTCAACTTCTGCGCCTACTGCATCATTCCCTACGCCAGAGGCGCCGTCCGCTCCCTGCCGCTGGCTGCGGCGGTGGAGCAGGCGCAGCAGCTCCGGGACATGGGCTACCGGGAGATCGTGATTACCGGCATCGAGATCTCCTCCTGGGGCGCGGACCTGAACACCGGCCAGAAGCCCCAGGACCTGATCCGGGCCGTATGCCGCGCCGTACCGGAGCTGCGGGTCCGGCTGGGGTCCCTGGAGCCGCGGACTGTGGACGAGGATTTTTGCGGGATGCTCCGGGACCTTCCCAACCTCTGTCCCCAATTCCACCTGTCCCTGCAAAGCGGCTGCGACGAAACGCTCCGGCGGATGCGCCGGAAATACGACACCAGGCGCTATCTGGAGAGCTGCCGCCTCCTGCGGGAGTCCTTTCCCGGCTGCGCCATCACCACAGACCTGATCGTGGGCTTTCCCGGCGAGACCGAGGAGGAATTTGCCGCCACGCTGGACTTCATACGGGCGGCGGGCTTTTCGGCCATGCACATCTTCCCCTATTCCCGCCGGACCGGGACTTTGGCGGCGGAGATGCCCGATCAGGTCCCGGCGGCAGAGAAGGAGCGCCGCGCCGCACGGGCCGGCGCGGTGGAGGCGGAGCTGCGGCGGCAGTACCAGTCCCGGCTGATCGGCTCGTCCCTGCCGGTGCTCTTTGAGCAGCGGGATAGCCGGGGCCTTTGGACCGGCCACGCCCCCAACTATGTGCTGGTGGCGGCGGCGGGAGAAAATCTGAGGAACCAGCTCCGGACCGTGCGTATCACCGGGATCACGGAGCGGGGCCTGACGGGAACGCTGGAGGAGGAGATATGATGGAGATTCGGCCCATGGAGCGCCGGGACGCGGCGGCGGTGCTGGAGATGATGCGGGTGTTTTACGACTCGCCCGCCGTGTTCCATGCCGCGCCCAACGCCATTTTACAGCGGGACATCGACGACTGCATCGGTCCGTGTCCCTGGCTTGACGGCTTTGTGTTGGAAGAGGACGGGGCCCTGGCGGGCTATGCCATGACCGCCAAAAGCTATTCCACGGAGTACGGCGGACTTTGTATCTGGGTGGAGGACATCTACATCCTGCCCCAGTACCGGGGCAGGGGCCTGGGACCGCAGTTCCTGGCCTTTGCCAAGGACCGCTATCCCGATGCGGTGCGGTTCCGCCTGGAGGTGGAGCCGGAAAACGTCCGGGCCGTGGCCGCCTATGAAAAGAGCGGCTACCGACCGCTCCCCTATCTGGAAATGACCTGGGAGCGGGAGCCATAGCGCAAAGAACGACGGCGTACTGCATGGTTTGCGGCACGCCGTCGTTTCTGATTATTTCAGCCGTTTTTTCACGCTGTCGCAGCGCAGGAGCACGCCGAGGATATGCACCGCGCAGCTCTGCAGATGGGCGAGGCTGAGCTTTTCCCGATACTCCGCCAGACCGCGGTTCTCCGCCATCCGGTCCGAGGCCAGCGCCTCCTCCAGCTCCGCCACCACCGAGGGACCGCCGGGCTGGATCATATCGTTTCCGGCTGCGATGCTCAGGGCGGGTCTGCTGATGCCGCCGCCCCAGTCCGTCATGACCAGGCCCTTGAAGCCCCACTCGTCCCGGAGGATGGCGGTGCAGAGGTCATAGTTGTTGGCCGAGGGCATTCCGTTGATGTCGTTATAGGAGGTCATCACCGCAAAGGGCTGGGCCTGACGGACGGCCAGCTCAAACCCACGGAGGTATATCTCCCGCAGGGCGCGCTGGGAAACGATGTCATTGGAGTTGGCCCGAAGCTGCTCCTGGTTATTTCCGGCGAAGTGCTTGATGGTGACGCCCACGCCGTATTCCTGCACGCCCTCGGCAATAGACGCGGCGCAGAAGCCCGCCACCAGGGGGTCCTCCGAGAAATACTCAAAATTCCGGCCGCACAGGGGGTCCCGATGGATGTTCATGCCCGGCGCCAGCCACAGCTCCACCCCATAGGCCAGCATCTCCCCGGCCACGGCCTGTCCGAACCGCCGCAGCAGCTCCCTGTCCCAGGAGCAGGCCAGCAGGGACCCCACCGGGAAGGCGGTGCATATCTGCTGGCGGACCACCTCGCCCGCGTCGTCCTTGACCTCCGGTGCGACCCGGATGCCCGCCGGACCATCGGCCAGGGAGATGGGCGGGATGCCATATTTGTCCCAGAGGTCGGCGGTCTCACCGGCCGCGCCGGGGACCTTCATGCCGCTAGCGCCGATCATGCCGTCAAAGGGCGGCTGGAACTCCGGGTCCTCCCGGACGTTCTCCGGCATTCCGGACAGGTCCATTCCCACGCCGCAGAGGAGGCTAATCAGATCCGAGGTGTCCATGGAGGCCACAAGCTCCCGGAGGGAGCACTCTCCCGTCAGCACGTCCCTCAGACGCAGACCCGTGCGGCCCCGGCGCAGGGGCTTGACCGGCGAGGAATACCGCTGCTTTCCCGTGCGGAACTCCCGGACGGACAGCCGCACCGCGTGGGCGCGGGCAAAGTCCAGCTCCTCCCGCTCTCCGGGGTAGGTGTACCGGGCCACGCCCCCGGACTTCAGCCGCTCAAAGTCCTCCGGCACATGGCCCATGCGGTCCGACAGTATCAGGGTGGTCACATCGCCCGGCAGGTATACGGACCCGACCACGGCGGTGTCCCGGCTGCTGAAGCCCAGGCGGATGTCGTAATAGCCCGCCTCCAGCAGATAGCTGCAGCTCTCCTCGTCGAAGGAGGCCACATCGCTGAGCCGCAGCTCAATCTCCAGCGTCTCCGACTCTCCCGGCAGCAAGCTGCGGGTCTTTTGGAAGCCCCAGAGCTTCTGCATGGGCTGGTCCAGCCGTCCCTCCGGGCAGGACACATAGACCTGCACCACCTGGCGGGCCGGATAGACGCTGCCGGTGTTCTCCACGGTGGCCGTGACCGTGACGCGGTCTCCGGTGACGGCCATGGCGTAGGAGGCCAGCTCCGTCCTGCCGTAGCCCAGGCCATAGCCGAAGGGATACAGCACCTCCTGGCCGAAGGTGTCGAAGTAGCGGTAGCCCACAAAGATGTCGTCGGTATAGCGGACGTCGATCTGCTCCTGGGTCTGGCCCATGGTGGTGTTGACGTTGCCGTTGAAATGCTTTTGGCTGAACTCCGCCGCCGTGGGATACTGGCTGTAGCGCAGGGGCCAGGTGTCCGTCAGATGGCCGGAGGGCATGACCTTGCCCGTGAGCACATCCGCCGCGGCCCCCGCGTCCTGTCCGGGCAGGCCCATGAACAAGATGGCGGAGAAGCCGGAGGCATACGCCCCGATCTCCAGATAGCCCGCAGTGTTCAGCAGCAATACCGTCCGCTCAAAGTATCTTGTGATCTGGTCCATCAGCGTCTTTTCGCCGTCGGTCAGATAGAGCATCCCCGGCTCCGCCCGCATATCCGCGCCCTCGCCGGCCACGCGGGTCAGCACCATCACGGCGGCGGCGTTGCCGGCGGCAAAGCCCTGTACCTCCTGGTCCGTCAGGGCCATTTCGGGGTTGAAATAGCCCTTCGGCTCCATGAAGCCCTCCACGCACCGGTTCTCATGGGACAGCCCCCAGGCGCGGTATCTTTGGGCCAGGCGCTCGTCCGGTCTGAGGCTCTCCGTCTGGCAGAGGCCCTCCAGCAGACAGGTGGTTTTGGGGTTGTTGACGTTGCCGGAGCCGGTGCCGCCCTTGACGGTGTAGATCTGGCCCACGCCGAACACCGCCAGGTCCAGCGGCTCCTCCGGGGTCCCCAGCAGCGGCAGGGCGTTTTGTACGTTTTTCAGCAGCACCATGCTGTCCGCCGCCAGGTCGCGGCTGAGCTGCGCGTGCTGCAATATACGCTGGGTCGTTTCCATGTTCTTTGCCTCCTGTTCGTTCGGTTTCCGTGCGGCGGCGGGTGGGGTCCGTCTTTCTCCGGCCGTGTCCCCGCCGTTTCGCCCCTGAATGTACCTCTATTGTAACATAAAAGCGCGCCCCGCACAACCGGAAATCTCGCGCCGCCATCGGAAGCGGCGTCATGCCGCAGGCGCTTTTTCCCTATCGCAAAAAGCTTTAGGGCCGCGTCAGCGGCCCTATTTCCGTTACGTTTCAGGACTGTGGCTCAGCAGCCGCAGTTGTTGTCGCAGCCGCAGCCGCCGCTATAGCTGCTCATGCCGCAGCCGTTGCCACCGCAGCAGCACACCAGCAGAATGAGAATAATGATCCACCAGCAGCCTCCGCCAAACCCGTTGTTGTTGCACATAAAAACGTACCTCCTGAAAAGATTTGCGCCGCAGCTTGCCGCGCTAATCCATATTATTCCGAAGGAGGCGATTGGTTCCTACTGTGTGGAGGGCTCCTCGCTCTCCCGCTGCCGGTTGAGACGATAGCTGAGCGTCAGGAGGCTGTCGGCAAAGTTCACCTGCTGGACCAGAACGCCGCGAGACTCCACGCCCAGCTCACAGCTCACAAAATTCCAGATGGCCCGGATGCCCAGGTCCGCCAGCAGCGCAGCGGACTCCGGGGCCTGCGCCTTGGGTACCGTCAGCACGGCCATGCAGGGCCGCTCCGCCTCCACGAACCGCCGCAGGCGCCGGACGTCCATGACCCGCACGGGGCCCGCCTGCGTGCCCACCTTGGCGCTGTCCGCGTCAAAGGCCGCCAGCATGAAGAAGCCGCAGGCCTCAAAGTCAAAGCTCTGGAGCAGCGCCCGGCCCAGATTGCCGCAGCCCACCAGAATGGCCGTGTTCCGGCTGTTGAGACCCAGGATCTCCCGAATCTCATAGCGGAGCTTTTTCACATAATAGCCATAGCCCTGGAGCCCGAATTCCCCGAAGCAGCTGAAATCCTGGCGAATCTGACTGGCCGTGAAGCCGAGCTGTCTGGACAGCGTGGCCGAGGACACCCTGGTGCAGCCCGTCAGATACAGGTCCTCGACACAGCGGTAATATCGGGGCAGCCGCTCGACCAGAGGCTTGGATATTCGGTCCTTTTTCACAAGTGGCCCCCCTTTCGTTTTCTATCTATATTGTACGTCCATTTTTTCAAATGTCAATCGGAAAACAGCGCGTCCAGCGTCCCGAAGCGGTAGCCCATGTCCTCCCAGGCGCTGAGCAGCCGGTCCAGAATGGCGGCGTTGGTGGCGGAGGTGTTGTGCAGCAGCACCACCGCGCCGGGATGGATGCGCTCCGTGAGCTTTTCCATGGCGTATTCCTCCGTGGGCTGGTCGTCGGTGTTCCAGTCCACATAGGCCAGGGACCAAAATACGGTCCGGTAGCCCAGCTCCTGGGCCATCTCCAGATTCGACTGGCTGTAGACCCCCTGGGGCGGCCGGTAATACATCGGCATCTCCTCCCCGGTACACTCCAAAAAGGCGTCCCGGACCCTCTGGAGCTGCTGCAGAAAGGTCGCTCTGTCCGAAATGGCGGACATATCCGGGTGGCTCCAGGTGTGGTTGCCCACGGTGTGGCCCTCCCGGACCATGCGGCGCACCAGGTCCGGGGCGGTCTCAATGTAGTTCCCCACCACAAAAAACGCGGCCGGAGCGCCGTGGGCCTGCAGGACGTCCAGGATCTGGCCGGTACAGCCGTTTTCATAGCCGCAGTCAAAGGTCAGATAGATGGTCCTCTCCCGGGTGTCTCCGATGTATCTGGCATCGTAGACCGCGAGCTGGTCTGCGGTGGCGTTTCCCACCGGAGGCTGCCCCGGCGCCGGAAAGCTGAGGCCCCAGGAGCCGGTCTCCAGCGTCTTAGTCCCCTGTCCCGCCAGACGCAGGTACAGTCCCGCCGGTATCAGCACCGCCAGAAGCACGGCCAGCCCTCTGAGCACCCGCTTCAAATCCATGGTCACATACATGATGATCCCCTCCCATGGAGCCTATGCAGGGAGGGGACAGGTCATGCCGGGATCGAGAAAAAGGGCGCTCCGGTCAGAACGCGAAGTTGCCGTCCCGGAACACGGCGATCTCCCGACCGTCCCGCGTCGTCCCCGTGATGCTCAGATCCCTGGTCCCCACCATGAAATCCACATGGTTGATGGACTGGTTCAGGCCCAGGGCCTTCTGCTCCTCCGGGGAGAGCTTCTCGCCGCCCCGGACGCAGCCCGGATAGGAGGAGCCAAAGGCCAGATGGCAGGAGGCGTTCTCGTCAAAGAGCGTGTTGTAGAACAGGATCCCGGAATTGCGAATGGGGGAATCATAGGGTACCAGGGCCACCTCGCCCAGATAGCCGGAGCCCTCATCCACGGCGATGGAGGCCCGGAGCGTCTCCTCGCCCTCTCCGGCGTGGACATTGACGATTTTGCCCTCCCGGAAGTCCATATAGAAGTCCTTTATCAGATTGCCGTCCAACGCCAGCGGCAGGGCCGCGTAGACCCTTCCGTTGACCCCGTCATACCTGGGCGCGGTAAAGATTTCCTCGGTGGGGATATTGGCCACAAATTCCACCCCGTCCTGGCTCTTTTCGCTGCCGCCCGCCCAGACGTGGTTCTCCGGCAGCACGATGGTCAGATCGGTCCCCAGACTGTTGGTATAGCGGAGGGACTGAAAATCATAGTCGTTGAGAATCTGACTGCGGGCGGCAGTTCGGGCGCAGTGCTCCCGCCAGCGCTCCACCGCCCTGCCGTCCCCGGCGATTCGGCACACGGAGAAGATGGCGTCCCAAAGGGCGTCGATGGCCGCCTCCCCCTGCCTGTCCGGAAACACCTTCTCCGCCCAGGCCAGCGTGGGATGGGCGCCGATGGACCACTGGACGGCCCCGGAGGTCATGGCCTCGTAGTAGGCGCGCGCTCCCTGGCCGCCGGTGCGCTGCCAGGTCTGGATACGGCCGGGGTCCACGCCGCGGAGCAGCTCCGGGTCGCCGCCGGTGATGCTCAGGGACGGGCAGCGGTTCTCCACCAGATAGTCCATCTTCGCCCGGGTATAGGCGGGGAACTCGGAAAAGACCTCCTCCCGGGCCTTCAGATACCGCTGGCGGGTGATAAAATCATCGCTCCACTCCACCAGCACGTCCCGCGCCCCGGCGTCATAGGCGGCCTCCGCGCAGCGGCGTATCAGAGGCGCGCACTCCACGGGTCCGGCGATCCTGGGGGTCTGTCCCGGCCGGACGTTCATCCCCACCTCCACCAGCAATCGGGCGTATTCCATGAGCTTTTCTTCAAAGTTTTCGAGCATATTGTATCTCCCTTCTGTCGCTTTCGCATTTCCATTATACCGCAGCTTTCCGAAAATACAAACATTTCTTGAGGATTTGTCCTGCCCACCGGCGAGCCAACGCCCCGAACGAAATTCCTCCGCAAAATTCCCCTGCAAAATTTCGCTTACATTTGGCGTAAAAATGTGATACAATAATGTTGCCGAGGTCTATGGGCCGCGGCACAGTACTGGAATTGATCGTGCAAACAGTGGAACTTGGAGGGGTTAAGATGGCATCAATGGATCTGAAGATTGGAGACTGCGTTCACTATGGCGGCCACGGGGTATGCCGGGTCTGCGGCCGGGAGGACAAGGATTTCGGCGGACGCAAGCGCGTCTATTTCACGCTGCGGCCCACGGGCAGCGAGAATATTTTACTGTTTCTGCCGGAGGACGCGGAGCCGGAAAAGGTAAAGCTCCGGCGGCTCCTGTCCCGGCAGGAGATCATGGATCTGATCCACGGGGTACGCGCCCTGCCCGCAGACTGGATCTCGGACAGCAAGCTCCGGCGGGAGGTGTTTTCCAAGGTCCTGCGTAGCGGCGACGCGGAGCAGCTCATCGGAATGCTGAAGGCCATTTACACCCACCAGGAGGAGCTGCCCCAGGGCAAGCAGCTCCCCATGAGCGATCAGGAGATGCTCCAGGCCGCCCAGCGGCAGCTCTACAGCGAGCTGGCCTATGTGCTCTCCATCGACGAGAGCCAGGTACAGAGCTTTATTTTACAGCATATACAGGACGAGGTCTGCTGACGCGCCGGCTTTCGATGGAATCCCCCATGGGCGCTGTGCTATCATGGGCTGGCAGCTTACAGATCGAGTATCCATAGAAGGACGCAGCGCCGTCGGAGGGGTCCGGCGGCGCTGCAAATTCTGTCTACAGGGTGCAAAGGGCAAACCCCCTGCCGCGCCTGCGGCAGGGGGTCCTTCACGGAAGCTCCCGGTACATGGCCACCGCGTCGGCCTTTTTGGTGGATTCGCTGAGACTCAGCACCTCCACCCGGACGGTTTTCTGTCCAAATCGAATTTCCAGCACATCGCCCACCTTCACGTCGTAGCCGGCCTTGGCGGTGCGGCCGTTGACGGTGACGCGCTCGCCGTCGCAGGCCTCGTTGGCCACGGTCCGGCGCTTGATGAGCCGGGATACCTTCAGATACTTGTCAAGCCGCATGGGATCACCTCTTACGTTTATTCCCGGAGCTTCCCGTCAGCAGAGCTTTGCCCCGGCGGGGATGCCGTCGTCCAGGATCAGCAGCGTCAGCTTCTCCTCCTTTTCCGCCGACAGGAGCATCCCGCAGGACTCCAGCCCCATCATCTTTCTGGGCGCCAGGTTGGTGCAGGCCACCAGGGTCTTGCCCACCAGGTCCTCCGGCTTGTAGTAGGCGGCGATGCCGGAGAGGATCTGGCGCGGTTTCCCGCTGCCGTCGTCCAGGGTAAAGCGCAGGAGCTTCTTGGACTTCTTGACATTCTCGCACTGCAGCACCTTGACAACGGTCATGTCCACCTTTTCAAAGTCGTCAAAGGCGATCTCCGGCCGGAAGGTCACAGGCGCCTCCTCCGGCTCCTGCGCCTCCTCCGGAGCCGTCAGGGCCTCCAGCGCCTCCAGCTCCTTGTTCATGTCAATGCGCGGGAACAGGTTTTCGCCCTTGCTGACCGTCGCGGCTCTGGGCAGAACGCCCCACCGGGCGGCGCTCTGCCACGTCTGGACCGTGCTGCCGATCTGGGCAAAGAGCTTTTCCATGCTCTCCGGCATAAAGGGCGTCAGCAGGATGCCGCAGATACGGGTGGCCTCCAGCAGATTGTACAGCACGCAGGCCAGCCGGGGTCCGCTGCGCTCCATATCCTTGGCGAGCACCCAGGGCGCGTTTTCGTCGATATACTTGTTGGCCCGCGAGATAACCTTAAAGACCTCCGCCAGGGCGTTCTGGAACTGGAACTTCTCCATCTCCGCCTCATACCTGTCCCGGAGGGCACTGGCCTGGGCGATCAGGTCCGCATCCAGGGACTCGTCGGCCTCCTGCTCCTCCGGCAGGGTGCCGCCGAAGTATTTTCCCACCATGGCGGTGGTCCGGGACACCAGATTGCCCAGGTCGTTGGCCAAATCCGTGTTGATGGTCTGAATCAACAGCTCGTTGGTGAAGTTGCCGTCGGAGCCAAAGGGGAAGGTCCGCAGCAGGAAGAACCGCAGCGCGTCCACGCCGTAGCGCTCCGCCAGCAGATAGGGGTCCACCACGTTGCCCCTGGACTTGGACATCTTCTCCCCGTTGAAGTTCAGCCAGCCGTGGCCATAGACCTTTTTCGGCAGGGGCATATCCATGCTCATCAGGAACGCGGGCCAGTAGATGGAATGGAACCGCACAATCTCCTTCCCCACGAAATGCACGTCGGCGGGCCAGTATTTCTCATATTCGTCATACCGGTCGTTGAGGAAGCCCAGGGCGGTGGTATAGTTGAACAGGGCGTCCAGCCACACATAGACCACATGGCCCGGATCGAAGTCCACGGGGATGCCCCAGGTGAAGCTGGTGCGGGACACGCACAGGTCCTGAAGTCCGCCCTCGCAGTCGATGAAGTTGTTTATCATCTCATGGACCCGGCTCTTCGGCTCCAGGAAATCCGTATTCAGCAGCAGGTCCCGGACCCGGTCGGCATACTTGGAGGCCCGGAAGAAGTAGGCCTCCTCCTCGGCGTCGTAGACCTCCCGGCCGCAGTCGGGACACATCCCGTTTACCAGTTGGCTCTCCGTCCAGAAGGACTCGCAGGGCTTGCAGTATTTTCCCACATATTTGCCCTTGTAGATGTCGCCCTTTTCATACATGGCCTTAAAGACCCTCTGAATGGCCTCCACATGATAGCCGTCGGTGGTGCGGATAAACCGGTCGTTGGAGATGTTCATGAGCTTCCACAGGTCCAGCACGCCCTTGGGCCCGGTGACGATGTTGTCCACAAACTGCTGGGGACTGACGCCGGCGTCCTTGGCCCGGTCCTCGATCTTCTGGCCGTGCTCATCGGTGCCTGTGAGGAACATCACATCATAGCCCTGGAGCCGCTTGTACCGGGCCATGGCGTCCGCGGCCACGGTGCAGTAGGTGTGGCCGATATGCAGCTTGTCCGAGGGATAGTAAATGGGCGTCGTTATATAATAGGGTTTTTTCTCCATCACGCAAAGCTCCCTTTCAAAATATTATAAAGGATTCCGTGCTATTTATCATACCTAAAACCCGGCGGTAAATCAAGCCTTTTTTCCCTGAGACACTCCATTGGGCGGCAATTTGTTTCCCGCGGGACCGGGCAGGCGGCGTTTTTTCCGGGTCCATGGCCCGTATTTTTAATTTTTTCCTATAATTCCGGACGGAAACCCCTTGAACTTCCTGGGGCAGTGTGTTAAACTAATATTATGCGGAGAACGCTCCGTGATCCCGTTGATTACTTTTTGAAAGGAAGTTTTTATTATGGCCAAGTACAGAATCCAGAGAGCCAAGGGCGTAGAGGGCAGCACCATCTACACCTACACCGCTCCTGGCCACAACGAATGTGTCCCCACCCGTCTGTTTGACGTGGATGGCGGCGGCGCCAACGACATCGAAGGCGGCAAGATGATTATGGGCATCACCTATTTCGTACCCGGCGGCGGCTGCGATTACGGTGCCAATCCCC
>CAZBOR010000029.1:0-17141 GCA_964493585.1 uncultured Oscillospiraceae bacterium | reverse complement strand
GCGACGACGTGGCGGAGGCGGTGGGATTCGAACCCACGAGCCCTTGCGGGCTACCTGATTTCGAGTCAGGCCCGTTATGACCACTTCGATACACCTCCGTGTAACAACTATTCAGTTTTGGACCTGGTAACGCGATTTCGCGTCAGGCCCGTTATGACCGCTTCGATGCCGCTCCAACGATTCTTCCGCCCCCGGCGCGGCGAAAATCCGTCCTGACGCTCGCCGCGCCTCCGGGCTTTATCATAAGATACATGATTTTTCCGCGTTTGTCAAGGCCGAACTGATGTAGCGGCGCGCTGTGAGGCCACAGCGCGCCGCTGCATTATCCCATTTCCGTGCTGTCATCGGCGGCCCGAAGCGGGCGGTCCTTGAAGAGCAGAGAGATGCACCAGATGCCGCACAGGCCGACAATGGTGTAGACGATGCGGCTCCAGAGACCGGTCTGCCCGCCGAAGATCCAGGCGACCAGATCGAACTGAAAAATTCCCACCAGCGCCCAATTCAGCGCGCCGATGATCGTCACCACCAGGGCTGTCATGTCCATATAGGTTCCTCCAATACAAAAATATGGTTCCGTTCCATGCTTAGTATGAACGGAACCATCGGAATTTATACATCATTTCATTTCGCGTTTTTCTGGGCCTTGATGACCTTGAGCCGCGCAAACTCCTCCCGCTCCTTTTCCTCCAGAGCCTCGGTGATGAGGGTGATGGTGGACTCGTAGCCGGGAATGACGATGTTACGCAGGGCATTGGCCCGCTTTTGGGTCTTTTTGATGGTGAACGCCAGACGGTAGATGGTGTTTTCCAGCTCTGCCAGCTCGCGGGTCAGCACCTTGACCCGATGGAATTTGACGAGCGCGTCGTCCAGCGCGGAGTTCGTGACGGACAGACCGTAGGGCAGCGGAGGCGGCGCGGTATCCGCCAGCACCGTGGGGATCTCCACCCCCATGACAGAGCGATAGCGCAGCTCCACAGAATGGTCCACGGGGACGGATTCCGCCACATGGATGGTCTTTCCCATGGTGATGTTCGCCAGCATCAGGGCGTCGTATGCCTCGGTGAAGGTGCTGTCGATGCGGGATTGTATCTCCTCGGCCTGGGAGATCAGGCTCATCATCTCACGGGTCAGCAGATTCCGCTTCCGGTCCATCAGCTCATAGCCCGTGGCGGCCAGCTCCAGGGAGTGCTTGGTGGCGATGAGATTGCCTTTTGTGGGGAGAACTGCCATAGCCGCGCCTCCTTACAGGGTCGGATTTTCGATATAGTGCGCCTCGATCTCCTGATCGCTGATGCGGTCCAGCTCCGTCCGGGGCAGGATGGAAAGAAGCTGCCAGCCCAGATCCAGAGTTTCGTCGATGCTCCGGTTTTCATAGATGCCCTGGGTCAGAAACCGCTCCTCAAAGGCGACGCCGAATTTCAGATACAGCTTGTCGATGTCGCTCAGCTCGTCCTCGCCGATCACGGAGGCCAGAGAGCGTGCGTCCTGGACCTTGGAGTAGGAGGCAAAGAGCTGGTTGGATACGTCGGTGTGGTCTGCGCGGGTATAGCCCTCGCCGATGCCGTCCTTCATAAGCCGGGACAGCGAGGGCAGCACGGAGATGGGCGGATAGACGCCCTTCTGCTCCAGCTCCCGGCTGAGCACGATCTGGCCCTCCGTGATATAGCCCGTCAGGTCCGGGATGGGATGGGTGATGTCGTCGTTGGGCATGGTGAGGATCGGCACCTGGGTCACAGAGCCGCTGCGGCCCCGGATGATGCCCGCCCGCTCATAGAGGGAGGCCAGGTCGGAATACAGATAGGAGGGAAAGCCCTTCCGGGAGGGGATCTCGCCCTTGGAGGAGGAGAACTCCCGGACCGCCTCGCAGTAGGAGGTCATGTCCGTCATAATGACCAGCACATGGTAGCCGTGGTTAAAGGCCAGATACTCCGCCGCAGTCAGGGCGCAGCGGGGCGTCAGCATCCGCTCGATGATGGGGTCCGAGGCCAGATTGACGAACATGACCACCCGCTGGAGGGCGCCGGCCTCCTCAAAGTCCTTTTTGAAGAAGTCCGCCACATCGTTTTTGACGCCCATGGCGGCGAATACGATGGCAAATTCCCCGTCGTCGTCGGCGACCTTGGCCTGACGGACGATCTGGGCCGCCACGTCGTTATGCCGCATACCGGCGCCGGAGAAGATGGGCAGCTTCTGCCCGCGGATCAGGGTGGACATCCCGTCGATGGCGGAGATGCCCGTATAGATGCAGCTCCTGGGATAGACCCGCGACACCGGATTGATGGCGGAGCCGTTGATGTTTCTCCGCTCCTCCGGGAACACCTCGCCCAGGCCGTCGGTGGGACGGCCCGCGCCGTCAAAGATGCGGCCCAGCATCTCCGTGGACAGGGCCAGCTCCATGGGCTTGCCGGTGAAGTTGGTCCGGGCGTTCTCCAGGGAGATGCCCTTGGTCCCCTCGAACACCTGGAGCACGGCCCGCTGGCCGTCCAGCTGGATCACGCGGCCATAGCGTCTGCTCCCGTTTTCCAGGGTGATCTCCGCCATCTCGTCATAGCCGATGCCGCTGACGCCATCGAGAAAGATCAGGGAGCCCTCCATCTCGGACAGGCCGATGTATTCTAGCTTCATTTCCGTGCGCCTCCTTTACCGGTACGCGGCGGCCACCTGGTCGATGGCATCGTCTACCGCTTTGTCGTATGCGTCGAACCGGTCCAAATCGTCGTTGGGGACCTCATACTTGATGCGGATGAGCTTTTCAAAGATGCCCGTGGCCTTGATCTGAGACAGGGGAATGGACTGGGCGATGAGGCCCTTGGCCCCGTCGTGGAGCCGGAAGATTACTTCCATCATCCGCTTCATCTTCTCCATCGGCACATAGGTGTCGATGGCGTTAAAGGAGTTCTGCTGCAAAAAGCCCAGGCGAATGACCCTGGCAGTCTCGATGGTGAGCTTCTGGTCCTCCGGGAGAATGTCAGAGCCGATGAGCTTGACGATCTCGTTGAGGCTGGTCTCCTCCTTCATGGTGGTCTGGAGCCGGTTGCGAAGGACCATGAAATCCCGGCCCAGATGCTCCGTGTACCAGGGGGTCAGCTCCGAGAGATATTCCGAGTAGCTCTGGTTCCAGTTGATGGCGGGGAAATGCCGGGCGTAGGCCAGGCTCCGGTCCAGCGCCCAGAAGGTGCGGATGAACCGCTTGGTGTTCTGGGTCACAGGCTCGGAGAAGTCGCCGCCCTGGGGCGATACCGCGCCGATGACGGTAATGCTGCCCTCCCGGCCGCTGAGGGTTTTCATATAGCCCGCCCGCTCGTAGAACTCCGCCAGACGGGAAGAAAGATAGGCGGGGAAACCCTCCTCGGCGGGCATCTCCTCCAGACGGCCGGAGATCTCGCGCAGGGCCTCGGCCCAGCGGGAGGTGGAATCCGCCATCATGGCCACATGATAGCCCATGTCCCGGTAGTATTCCGCGATGGTCATGCCCGTGTAGATGGACGCCTCGCGGGCCGCCACGGGCATATTGGAGGTGTTGGCCAACAGCACCGTCCGATACATCAAGGGCTGGCCGGTATGGGGGTCGATCAGCTCGGAAAATTCGTCCAGCACCTGGGTCATCTCGTTGCCGCGCTCTCCGCAGCCCAGATACACGATCAGGTCCGCGTCAGACCATTTGGCGAGCTGGTGCTGGGTGACGGTTTTGCCCGCGCCGAAGGGACCGGGGATGGCGGCGCAGCCGCCTTTGCCCAGAGGAAACAGCGTGTCGATGATGCGCTGTCCGGTGACCAGGGGCCGGGTGATGGAGCAGCGGGCCGCCACGGGCCGCGGGGTCCGGATGGGCCACTCCTGGGCCAGCCGCAGCTCCAGAGTTTCTCCGGAGGCGGTCTCCACCGTGGCCAGTACGTCCGTCACGGTGTAGCTGCCGTCGGGGACCACGGATACCACGGTGCCGGATTGGTCCGGACGCATCATGCTCCGGTGGCGGATGACGGGCGTTTCCTCGCACTCGGCGTAGACCTGACCGGGCGCAAGGCAGTCGCCGGGCTTGATAAGCATCGTCACATCCCAGCGCTTTTCCGTGTCCAGAGCCGGGATATGGATCCCGCGCCCGATGAAGGCGCCGGTGGCGGCCTCAATGCCGCGGAGGGGCCGGCAGATGCCGTCATAGATGTTGTTCAGCAGACCGGGACCCAGGGTGATGGACATGGGCGCGCCCTGGGGCGTGACGGGCATCCCCGGAGTCAGGCCGGTGGTGTCCTCATAGACCTGGACGGTGGTGGTGTCATTTTCCACGGAGACCACCTCGCCGATCAGGCCCTCAGGGCCGACGCTGACCATGTCCATCATGGCCAGGCCCTTACCGCCCTTAACCGTGACCACAGGGCCGTTGACGCCCCGGATATAGTATTTTGAATCAGCCATGGGTACCTCCTTCAATCGTCTGTCAGGCTCAGGCCAAACATCTCGGCAAAATGGCCGTCCAGATCGCCCAGGGCGGTGTCATAGCTCTGGTCCGCCCGCAGCAGGCGGGAGCGGCAGTCCACAATGAGGCCGCCCAGCTTGAAGCTGCCCTCCTGGAACCGCACATGACGTCCGGGCAGGCAGGCGGCCAGCTCCTTGGCAAAGCCCATATCCTCGCCCCGGAGCAGGATCACCCCGTCGTAGGGATCGCCCAGGGCGGAAAACGCCTCCACATAGAGGGCCTTCAGATGGGGCAGATAGTCCGCAGTTTTGGTGAAGTCCAACAGACGCTGCCGGACCGCCGCGAATATCTCGCGGGAGAGCTCCTCCCGGCGGGTGGAGATGATGCGTTTGTCCGTGAGCATACGGCGGGAAATCTCCCGGCCGCTTTCGCCGGAGATCTCGCTGGCCTTGGCCTGCACATAGGCGTCCGTTTCGCGCTTGATGGCCGCCTCCGCCTGACTCAGACGCTTTTGCCGCTCCTGGGCGTACTGCCGGAGCAGCGCGTCCCGCTCCTGGGCGGCGTCGTCCAAAATGATCTGCTTAAATTTATCCAGTTGTACGTTGATATTCGGCATAACATCTCAATCCTTATACCTTGATACCGATCGCCTCACGGATATACCGCGTGATGGAATCGGGAGCGCGGCCCGTGTGGTGGCGGTCGGGGATCTCCACCAGCAGGGGCCTTACGGAGGTGAGCTTGAGGGCGCTGACCTGCTCCGGGCAGAGGGCGGCCAGCTTCTCATTGATGAGCAGGATGCCCACATCCGGGTCCTCTGCCGCGTCGTGGATGGCCCGGAGGGTCTCCTCGCGGGTCTGGCAGAGGGTCCCCTCCACACCGGCCAACCGCAGTCCGGTCAGCGTGTCGGAGTTGTCAGAGATCAGAAAGTATCGCATTTTACATAAACAGCATCAGCAGGGCCACCAGCAGTCCATACAGGGCCACGCCCTCTGCCAGGCCGACAAAGATCAGGGCCTTGCCGAAGATGCTCTCGTTCTCGCTCATGGCGCCCAGGGCCGCCGCCGCCGCAGAGGACACGGCGATGCCGCCGCCCACGCCGGAGAGACCCACGGCCAGCGCCGCGCCCACATATCTGAGGCCGTCCGCGATCCCGCTGGTGGCGGCTGCCGCCTCGTCCGCGGCCAGGGCCGTGCCGGACATGGCAAAGCCGAACACCGTGGCCAGAGCCACCAATCCGAAGAACGCGCAGCAATGGGCGATCAGCGGCTTTTTCACAGTCCTGCCGCTGCTGTGGCGGCGGGCGATCAGCATAAGCGGCAGCACAATGGCCGCAGCCATGACCAATAGAATAAAGAGTGTCATAGTTGGTTCCTCCATTACATTTCGATTTTTTTCGTGCAGTCGATCACACAGGGATGAAACTTCTTGCCGCCGGACTCGTAGAACCGGCCAAACATCTCGTAAAATTCCAGACGAAGCACCTGAATACAGACCATCAGGCCCTCGATGCCCATGACGATGATATTGCCCAGCACCAGCACCAGAGGGTTGGCCGGGTCTCCCGCCAGGGTGTAAACCACCAGCATCATGCCCGCGTGGCAGATGGCGTAGGCGCCCACCCGCAGGAAGGACACGGTGTTGGTGACGAAGGACAATACCACCTCGAACATCTCAAAGAAGTTCTCCGCGATAAAGCCGCCGACGGATTCCGGCTTCCAGTCCTTCTGTCTGGCGACCAGCTTGCCAAGAGGCTCCTGGCAGAACATCACCAGCAGCGGGACCACGACCAGGAGCAGGATGTAAACGGCGGAGAACACCTTGGCCCCGGTGGTCAGCATGACCACCGCCCCCACGACCACCGCCAGGTAAAACACCAGTCCGGCCACGGAGTTGTTGGTGAAGAATATCTTTTTCAAATCCCTCTGCCGGATGCCGTTGACGATATTCAGCACCATCATCATCACGATGGTCACAGCGCCCAGCGCGGCGGATACGATCAGAATCCTTGTGGCGTTGGAGCCGGACTCCAGCACATGAAAGCCCGGTATCAGGTCCTCATAGCCGAAGAAGCTGCCGAATACAAATCCGAAGATCACCGAGAACACGCCCACGCTGCCCAGGATGCCGCCCAGCCACATTCCCTTCTTTTTATAGAGGAACACGCCCAGGGCGATGAGCACCAGTCCCTGGCCCACATCTCCGTACATGATGCCGAAGAGGATGGAGTAGGTGACGGCCATCAGAAAGGTGGGGTCCAGCTCGTGATAGGCGGGCAGACCGTACATCTCGGTGAAGGGCTGGAACAGTCTGGCCCAGAAGTTGTTTTTCAGCAGCACCGGCGGGGCCTCGCCCTTGACGGCGGAGGGAGAATCGGCGGTGAGCATCACGTCGGGAAACGCCGCGAACCGGTCCTGAATGCGCCGCAGCTCCTTGGCGGGGACCCAGCCGCAGAGGGTGAAGGTCCCGTCCTCGCTTTGTACGGCGTACTTCTGAAGCTCTCCGGCCTCGTACAGAAAGCGTACATAGCTGTAGAGGAGCCGCAGACGGTCGCCGGTCTCGGTTACCCACGCGGCGTAGCGCTGCTCCAGCTCCTCCAGCTCCTGCCGGCAGCGGAGGGTATCCTCCTCCAGCATCTGGGAGGTCTGGCCCGGCGTACCCAGGGCGTGGGAGGTCAGGCGCATCCGCTCAAAGCCCAGGGAGCCCAGCAGGTTGTCCGCCTTGGAGACCCGGCTCTTGGGGGCCACATAGACCAGATATACATAGTCCGTTTCGATCTGGGTGGGATAGAGGATCAGTTCCTCCATCTGGGGCAGCTTGACGGACAGGGAGTCGTAGGATTCCCGCGGCATCCGGCCAAACCGGAAGCGCACATAATTCAAATGGTAGATGTCCTCCAGGGAACCGGGAAGCTGTACGAACTTCTCCAAATCCTGAATGTCCCGCTGGTTGCCCTGGATACGGGCCTTCAGCTCCTCCCGCTGATGGGAGAACTGGTCCAGCTCGGCGCGTATGTCCGATAGCTGCTGCTCCGCCCGGTCTACCGCTTCCGGGTCCCGGCGGAAATCCGTAAAGGCCAGGGGGAGCCCCATGGCATCCATGAGCGTTTCCGCCTGGGTCAGAGCCTCCTGCCAGGAGTTCGTCCACGCAAGGGGCATCAGGCCCCGGCTGCCGGCCATACGGCTGGCCTCCACCGGATGGAACTGCTCATTGATAAGACAGGTACAGACCACATCGTGGATCTGCGCGGCCGGACCTGTCACCGTGAGCATTTTCATGGGAACGACTGACATTTAATCACCTCTCTTGGATACCAATGAGCGTCACATAGGCGTTGGGATCTCCGCCGTAGCGAATACACTCAATGATACTGATAATATTGCGTAATTCGATCTCCTTGAGCGTCAGGTACGCGATGGGAAGATAGACCGTCGGAGTGGCGGCCCGGAGCTGACGGTGGGAGAAGCTGTATTGCAAAGTATAAAGATAAGCCTCCACGCCCGACGGGGAGATGGAGCGGAACAGCTTGCCATAGGGTCCGTCCTGCACCAGACGGAACGCGGCGTCATAGTCCGGCGCGGCAATCAGCTGCTGGATATATTCCCGCTTCAGCCGCGGTGAGCAGGGCAGCGGAAAGCTGTAGGTCTGAATGTCCTCCCGGGAGAAATGCTTTTTCAGCCGGAGGAACTGCACCAGGTTCATAAGGTCCGTTTCGCTGTCGAGGGACTGCCGGAGGATTTTCCTGGTTTCGCCGGCGTAGTTCCTGTTCAAGGTCCGGTAGAGCCGGGAAAAGTAGACCGTCTGCAGCATATTGTCCACAAAGGCGGGCGTGGGCTGCTCCCCGTTGGAGATGCGCTGAAGGGCGGAGCCGTAGATGGTCTTTTCCGCAGCGTGGGCAATATCCGCAAAGGTTTTGGCGGTTTCCAGCGCCTTCAGGTCCAGGCTGGACCGCCGCTGGAGCACCGTGCTCCAGGTGGCCGCCGGCTGGAGAATCGTAGTGGAGGTCAGGTGCCGCATGGTGGTCATAATGGCGTCCTGCTCCCCACGGTACATGGGAAACTCCATCAGCTCCTTATCCCCCATGGCCGTAAAGGAAAACAGCCGGAGGTACTCGTCCACATAGGTCCCGCGCAGAGCGTTTTCCAGGGTCTCCCGGTGGATGGAGGCGGTGGCAAGGCCGCCCAGATGGTCCCGGTAGCCCGGATGGGACTGGAGAAAGGCGGCGGCCTCCGGGACGGTGGATTTGGACATGAGCTGGCGGTAATCCTCCCCGGTCATTCGCCTGCCATAGAGGGCGTGGACCTTGGCGGCCATGGCGTAGTATGGCATTTAACCGCCCGCCTTTCCGGCGATACGCTCAAAGATCTCCTGGACCCACTGGTCCCGGTTGCTTTCATAGCTGCTCTCGATCTGCTGGAGCTTCGCCTTCAGGCGCGCATCCAGATCCAAGAGGGTCTGCGCGCTTTTCTCCTGCTCGGACTGCCGGAGCCTCTGGAGATAGGCCTCGGCGTCCGCCCGGTATTTTTCCCGCAGCGCGTCGATCTCCGCCTGGATGGAGGCGTCCATGTTCTCCACCTGGGTCCTGGCCTGGGCTGTGAGCGCCTGGGCCTGGTGCTCCGTGGCAATAATATTTTGGATCAGGTCGGTCTGATTCAAGCGATTCCCTCCTTTTTACCGAAAGCCTCGGCTTTCTCTTTATCCTCATTATAAACTTCTGTTTTCAAAATGCAAATAGCACATTAGACGATTTGTGGCCTATTCTCAGAGGGATTCTTGTGCATTTTGCCAAATTCTCCGGGCGTAAGCGCGGATGCGGGACCGGGTATGGGGAACCCCCTCCCCTGCTCCGCGCTCCGCGCAAAAAGGGCGGCAGAACCAAGCCTGCCGCCCCCATTCGCGAGGAATTTTTCGTTGTCGCCCGCGCGTTTTTTTCGCCCCTATGCGGTCCGCTTTTTCTTCTCGATCATCCGGTGCAGGCACTCCAGCGCGTCCGACAGGCCGCCCAGCCGGTCAATCAGTCCCATGGACACCGCCTGCTCCCCGTAGACCACGCTGCCCACATCCGTGGCCAGCTCATCGGTGTTGAGCATCCGATGCAGAAACTCCTCCCGATCCACCTTGGAATTTTTACAGACAAATTCCACGATCTGGTCCTGGATCCGGTGAAAATACTGGTAGGTCTGGGGCGCGCCGATGACCGTCCCGCTGATGCGGACCGGATGAATGGTCATGGAGGCCGTCGGCACGATCATGGATTTTTTCGCGCACACCGCCAGCGGCACGCCGATGGAGTGGCCTCCCCCCAGCACCAGCGACACCGTGGGCTTTTTCATGCCCGCGATCAGCTCCGCGATGGCCAGGCCCGCCTCGATGTCTCCTCCCACCGTGTTGAGCAGGATGAGCAGGCCGTCGATCTCGTCGCTCTCCTCGATGGCCGCGATCTGCGGAATCACGTGCTCATACTTTGTGGTCTTTGTATTCTCGGCCAGGACCTGATGGCCCTCGATTTGACCGATGATGGTCAGGCAGTGGATATTCCCCCTGTCCGACTTGAGCCGGGCGCTGCCAAACTCGATGTTCTGTTCCCGCTGCTCCTTGATAAGGTCCGCGTGTTCCTGTTCCTTTGACATTGGTTTTCCCCCGTTTCCGTGTACTGTCCGTTAGTCTGCCTCCCGGCGGCGGCTTTATGCACCGGGGACCCCGGTATCGCTGAGCCGGAGCTCCAGAAAGGTCCCCTGGTCCTCCTCCACATAGCGGAAAAAGCACAGCAGCGGCTCACAGGGGAGCTGTTCTCCCGGCGACCACGGAAACCGGTATCGGTTTCCCATCACATAGCCCCGGGGAAGCGAAAGCCCGCCTACCGTTCCTCCGGGAAACCATGTCCAGCCGGAGTCCTTCGGCCGCAGGCAGCCGCGCAGCAGCCTGCCCTCCGGCAGACGGCCGGTGGGAACGCTGACGCGCAGGACCATCCTGCCCTGCTCCGGCGCGGGAATCCCCAGAGCGATCTCCCCGCCCTCAAACACGGCGAACAGGCGCGACAGCTCCTCCGCCTGTACCTCCGCGCGAAACGCCGTGTAAAGTCCCCGCTGCTCCGCCCACAGGCATCCGCAGCTCCGCTTGCCCATCTGCACCGGCACCTGCATGGAAAACACCTCCGCATATACTCTATGCGGAGGCGCTGCCCTTTAGCCATGCAGTCCAAAGCTCACCGCGATGGCATCGTCCACCTTGTTCATCATGCTCTCGTCCAGGCGGCCCATATGCTCCCGCAGACGCTTTTTGTCGATCGTCCGTATCTGCTCCAGCAGCACCACGGAATTTTTCGTCAGTCCCACTGCGGGTCCCATCAGCTCGATATGGGTCGGCAGCCGCGCCTTATTCATCTGAGATGTAATGGCCGCCGCAATCACCGTCGGGCTGTATTTGTTGCCCATGTCGTTCTGCACGATGAGAACCGGCCTTGTGCCGCCCTGCTCGCTGCCTACCACCGGGCTGAGATCCGCGTAAAAGATGTCGCCGCGTTTGATTCCACTGTCCATAGCTGTCCTCACTCCGTAAAAGATTCTCCGGCGTTACTCCATCTGTCTATGTAACGCCGCATACCTAATTGTTCCACCTGACCGGAAATTTATTCAGCAGGTTTCCTTCCAATCTATGAAAGTTCTGTCGAAGCGTGACAGCCATCTCTCCCCGCCGCGCAGGATTCCGGAAACGCTCAGGCAAACTCCGTCGTTGACAACGGGCGTTTCCAATGGTAAGATTATCATAGCTTGTTCCCCGCGCCCCCTGGGCCTGGGGCTTTTTGGAAGGAGATTTTATGGAAGAAAGCGAAAACAGACGGCCCGCCCAGCCTGCCGTTCCGCTCTCGCAGCAGCGGATCGGCGTAAAGGGCATTTTTGAATGTATTGACAATCAATATGGATTTATCCGCAGCGATATGTTCCGGACCTCCGGCGACGACACGTTCGTCGGCCTGGACCTTGTCAAGCAGTTCGGACTTCGCACCGGCGATCTGGTGGAGGGAATTGCCGGGTCAAAGGAGGCCGACAAATCCCGTCCGCTGATTTACATCCAATCCGTCAACAACGACAGTCCCTTCAAGAGCCGGCATCGGCCGGTTTATGAGACGCTGACGCCGGTTTTTCCAAACGAGAAATTTCAGATTGCCGAAAAGATGGACAGCCTTGCGCTCAAGGTGATCGACAGCATCAGCCCCATCGGCAAGGGTCAGCGCGGCATTATCGCATCTCCTCCCAAATCCGGGAAAACGACCATCCTGAAGGATATTGCAAAAAGTCTGGTTCTGAATCATCCGGAGTCGTATATCTTTGTCGTTCTGATCGACGAACGGCCCGAGGAGGTCACGGATTTCATTGACAGCGTTTCGGGCGACAATGTCGAGATCGCCGCGTCCACGTTCGACGAAATGCCGGAGCATCACAGGCGGGTGGCCGAGCTGACGCTGGAGCGGGCCAAACGGCTGGTGGAGGCGGGCAAGGACGCCGTCATCCTGATGGACAGCATTACGCGGCTGACCAGAGCCTACAATCTGCTCGTGGATTCCAGCGGAAAGACCCTCTCCGGCGGCATCGATCCGGCGGCGTTTTACGCTCCGAAGCGTATGTTCGGCGCGGCCCGCAATATCCGCGGCGGCGGGAGCCTTACCATAATCGCCACCGCCCTGATCGAAACCGGGAGCAAGATGGACGATGTGATTTACGAGGAGTTCAAGGGGACCGGCAATATGGAGCTTGTGCTGAGCCGCCGGCTGCAGGAAATGCACATCTTCCCGGCGATCGACGTTTCCAAATCCGGGACCCGCAGGGACGACCTGCTCCTGACCCCCGGACAGCAGAAGGTCGCGGATATGCTTCGGGAAAAGGCCGGTCAGACCACGCCGGAGTATTTTTTCCGATTTGTCAGCAAGCTGTAATATGGTATCCATATCCCCTGCCCGGAAATCAGCGACAGCCCGTTCCGGCAGGGGATTTATCGGATTGCGCGGCGGCAAAAATAAATTGATTTTTTTGATGAAAAAAGCGCTGTCCTGTGATAAAATAAAAGCATCTGGTATGCCGCGCGCGATAGGCCGCAGGAAGGGGTGGATGGCATGAAGCTCACGAAGGCTGAGGGAACCGCCATATTGGTCACTGCCGTGCTGATCGCCTTCCTGGTGGGCTTCTATGCCCGCGGCGCTGTTGAGACCGATGTGATCGTCATTGAGACGGAGACCACGCCCGGCGCTTCGGAGGTCACGCCTTCCCTCCGGGTGACGCAGGCGGCGGAGACCGCAGCCTCCGATGCGGAGAGCCGGGCCGAAACGGAGCGTGCAGCCGAGACGTCGGAAGCCGCCGATGCGGCCTCCCGGGAGGAGAGCGCGGACAGCGGCAGGATCGACCTAAACACCGCCACCCTGGAGGAACTGGACACCCTGCCCGGAATCGGGCCGGTGCTGGCCCAGCGGATCATCGACTACCGGGAGGCAAACGGCGGCTTCGGGTCCGTGGAGGAGCTGGTAAATATCAGCGGCATCGGCGAAAAAACGTATTATGATCTTGCAGATCTGGTGGAAGTGGGGGATTCTGAATGAAAATATTAGTGGTGGACGACGAGCGGCTGCTGGTCAAGGGCATTAAATTCAATCTGGAAAACGACGGATTCGAGGTGTCCGTGGCCTATGACGGCGAGGAGGCCGTGGAGCTGGCAAGGACCGGGGAATTTGACCTCATCATCATGGACATTATGATGCCGAAGCTCTCCGGCCTGGACGCCTGTATGCAGATCCGGGAGTTTTCCAACGTGCCGATCATCATGCTGACGGCCAAGAGCGAGGATATGGACAAGCTCATCGGCTTTGAGCAGGGGACGGATGACTATCTCACAAAGCCCTTCAATATTCTGGAGCTGAAGGCGCGTATCCGGGCGCTGCTGCGCCGCAGCGCGCCCACCGACAACAAGGCCAGCCTTAACCGCATCACCTGCGGCGACATCACCCTGGATTCCGACGAGCGCAACGCCTACAAGAACGGCAAGCCCGTGGAGCTGACGGCCAGGGAGTTTGACCTGATGGAGCTGCTGATGCGGAATCCGGGCCATGTGTATTCCAGAGAAAACCTGCTGAACCTGATCTGGGGCTATGAGTACCAGGGGGAGATACGCTCCGTGGACGTACACGTGCGCCGCCTGCGGGAGAAGCTGGAGCGTGTGCCTGCCCAGCCGGAATACATTATGACGAAATGGGGCGTTGGCTATTATTTCAAGGCTTAAAAACTATTTCCGCCGGCTATGGAATACCCTGCTGCTGCGCTTTTTGCTGCTGATCCTGATATTCACGACGCTTCTGCTGATCTTGCAGACCGCCACACCGGTCAAGAGCATGGAAACCATGATCTTCTCCTACAAGCACTCGGTGCTTCTGAATAAAGCGGCGACCATCGCCTCATCTCTGAACACCAATCTGGTGCTCACGGCCGAGGGCGCGGAGGAGGTGGTCTCGGTGCTGGGGACCAATGAGGTGGACGAGATCGTGATCGCCGACGCCGAGGGCGTGGTGCTCTACAGCACCGATCCCGGCGCGGTACCGGTGGAGAGCTATGCCCTGTTCCCGGAGGTGCTGTCCGCCCTCCAGGGCAACGACGCCTTCCGGTGCGACTATACCGTGGACGCCTTTGAGAGCTACGGCGCGATCCCCATCATGGTCGGAAACGTCATCACGGGCTGCGTCTATGTGGCGGAGACGGACATGGAGCAGGCGGAGATATTGGGCCGTATGCAGCAAAACGCCCTGCGTATGTCCGGGATCGCGGTGCTGGTCAGCATGGTACTGTACATCTTTTCCGGCGCCATGGTGCTCAAAAAGAACGGGAAGCTCCTGGAGTCCATCCGCATGGTCCGGGAGGGCAACTACAGCCACCGGATCGAGACCAAGGGCCACGACGAATATACGGTCCTTGCCAATGAGTTCAACGCCCTGACGGACCGGCTGCAGCAGACCGAGGAGAGCCGCCGCCAGTTCGTCTCCGACGCCTCCCATGAGCTTCGTACGCCTCTGGCGGCCATCCGGCTGCTGTCGGACTCCATTATTCAGAACGATCTGGACCAGGAGACCATTCGGGAGTTTGTTCAGGATATTTCCAGCGAGTCGGACCGTCTGACCAGAATGACCTCCAAGCTGCTGAACCTGACGGCCCTGGACAGCAAGGAGTTCGTCCAGCAGGAGGAGGAGGCCGTGAACCTGGGCGAGTGCTGCCAGAAGGCCGTGCGGATGCTGACGCCCTTTGCCGAGGAGGTGGGCGCGGAGATCGAACAGAGCTCCGAGGAGCGGTGCCTCATCCTGGCGCGGGAGGACGACATATTCCAGGTGGTGCTGAATCTGGCGGAAAACGGCATCAAATACAGCCAGGCCGGCGGTCAGGTGCGCCTGATCGCCTACGCGCAGGGAGAGACCGCCGTCCTCATCGTGGAGGACAACGGCATCGGCATCCCGGAGGAGGAGCTGGACCGCATCTTTGAACGGTTCTACCGGGTGGACAAGGCCCGGTCCAGGGAGGCGGGCGGCACCGGTCTGGGGCTGGCCATCGTGCGCGAAACGGTGGAGAAATACGGCGGCACGGTGGAGGCGCTGAACCGGCCCCAGGGCGGCGCGCGGTTCACGGTGAAATTCCCGCTGTATCGTTGGGAGGGTGAGCCATGAAACGAGTCCTTTCCCTGCTGCTCCTGGCCGCTCTGCTGGTCACGGGCGGCTGCGCCGCGAAGCAAAACGGCGGCTTCGGGACACCGATTGCCTTTTACTATCCCTCCGCCACGGAGCTCAGCGCCGGCGATACCGTGGTATCGGAGATTCACTATCTGGACAGCACCTCCCTCTGGGACGTGTTCAACAGCTACTTCGCCGGGCCGGTGAGCGAGGCGCTGACGTCGCCGTTTCCCGCCGGGACCCAGGTGGTGGATGTGGCGGGGGGCAGCGACAGCCTGACGCTGAAGCTGTCCGGGGAATTCTTTACGCTCTATGGCGTGGAGATGACCCTGGCCTGCTGCTGCCTCGCCAAGACGGTCTGCGAGTATCTGGACATCAGCTCCCTCACGGTCACGGACGAGACAGAGAGCATCCGGATGGAGCTGCGGCCGGAGCAGTATCTGGTGTCCAACAGTCTCCAGGGCCAGAGCGCCGAATCCTTCACCGTGTATTTCGCGGACAGCAATCTCCGGTATCTGGTGGCGGAGACGCGGGACGCCACCCTCAGCGACAACGAGTCCGCCGAGGCCTATGTGATGCGGAGCCTGCTGGAGGGACCGGAGAGCCAGCAGCTTGAGGCCATCATTCCGGAGGGGACCCGGATCCTGTCGGTCAGCACCTCCGACGGCGTCTGTACCGTGGACCTGTCGCAGGAATTTTACAAAAACCGTCTGGGGGACACCTATGGCGCGTATATGACCATCTATGGGATCGTCAACACCCTGACCAGCCTCAGCGACGTCAGCTCGGTGGAGTTTCTGGTGGAGGGCGGCACGGTGGAGCGCTACGGCATCTTCCCGCTTGACCAGCCCGTCGTCCGCAACACCGACTGCATCGGCCCGGTCCGTACCGCCAGCAGCGAGGTGGATGTGAACATCTTTGTGCTGGGCAGGGAGACAGGGACGGTGTTTGCCGTACCCTGCCGGGTGAAGCAGACCATCTCCCAGCCGCTGGCCCAGGCGGTGACGCAGCTCATCCTGGACTATGAGCCGCCCCAGGGCTTTTACAATCCCATCCCCTACGGCACGGAGCTGCTGGGCATCAGCGTTTCGGGCGGCGTGTGCTATGTGGACCTGTCGGACAGGTTCATCCCCAAGGAAAGCACGCCGGAGGCGGAGCGGACCGCGGTCTGGGCTCTTGTGGCCGCTCTGACGGATCTGGACAACATCAGCTCCGTGGTCCTGACCATCGAGGGCGAGAGCGGGGGCCTCAGCTATGTGGATATTTCCGAGCCGCTCACGGAACAAAGCGTTTCCCCGGATTGACATTGGCGGGCCGCTGTGATAAATTATTGGGAAAGAAGTACGAAAAGGAGCGTAAACGATGGAAAACTATCAGTTGGAAACCACCTGTGTACAGGGGGGCTACCGCCCCGGAAACGGCGAGCCGCGCCAGATCCCCATTGTACAGAGCACGACCTTCAAATATGCCACCAGCGAGGACATGGGGAAGCTCTTTGACCTGGAGGCGTCGGGGTATTTCTACTCCCGGCTTCAGAACCCCACCTGTGACTTTGTGGCGGCAAAAATCGCGGAGATGGAGGGCGGCACGGCCGCCATGCTGACCTCCTCCGGTCAGGCGGCAAACTTCTTCGCCATATTCAATATTGCCTCCTGCGGGGACCATATCGTGTCCTCCAACTCCATTTACGGCGGCACCTTCAACCTCATCAGCGTCACCATGGCGAGGATGGGGATCGAGGTCACCTTTGTGCCGCCGGACTGCACCGAGGAGGAGCTGGAGGCGGCCTTCCGGCCCAACACCAAGCTGGTCTTTGGCGAGACCATCGCCAACCCGGCCCTGACGGTGCTGGATATTGAGAAGTTCGCCGGGGCCGCCCACCGCCACGGGGTCCCGCTGATTGTGGACAACACCTTCGCCACCCCGATAAACTGCCGTCCCTTCCAATGGGGCGCGGACATTGTGACCCACTCCACCACCAAGCATATGGACGGCCACGGCGCCTGTGTGGGCGGCGCCATCGTGGATTCGGGC
>CAZBOR010000028.1:0-17514 GCA_964493585.1 uncultured Oscillospiraceae bacterium | reverse complement strand
TGGTCCGAGTGGCGGGACTTGAACCCACGGCATCCTGCTCCCAAAGCAGGCGCGCTACCAACTGCGCTACACCCGGTCATGATACAGCTATTATAGCACAGACGGTCCCATTCATCAAGCAGTTTTCCGCCGCAGTCCGCAAGATTTTTTCAGATGGGCCTCCCGGTCCAGCGCGCCGCGAAAACGCGGACGCCCTGGGCCGTGTCGCACGCCTCAGCGTTCGGGCGGCGCTTTTTATCGCTTTGGAAGGAAGGAAAGCTGCCGCTGCCGGCGCTTTTCCCGGACTGTCTGCACCAGGCGCTCCGTTTGGGAGAAGATCTTTAGCACGGTCCGCATCACCTGGAACGCCACAATAATCAGCACCACCAGCACCAGTCCCGTGGCCACGGTGGGCGCAGTAAAGTTGAACACCGAGGCCAGAAGCGTGAAGCACACCAGCTCCGCCAGTCCCATGGCGGCGATGAGGCACCAGCGCTTGCCGTCCATGGGCTGGGCCGTCTGATAGAGCACCCGCAGACCCACGACGGCCATCACCACGGCGCTCATGGTGTAGAGCTGCTCCGTGGGGAACTCGAACACCGCCACAAACGCCTCGATCAGCAGCACCAGGAACACATCTGTCAGTCCGCCGGGCAGGGCCTTGAGGAACACGTTGGTGATGAATTTTCCCTTGACCCGTTCGTGGTTCGGCTCCAGGGCCAGGAAAAAGGCCGGAATGCCGATGGTCAGCCCGCTGATGACCGACAGATGCAGCGGCACCAGAGGATAGGGCATATCCACCACCAGGGAGATGATGGAGAGCGTAAACGAAAAGATGTTCTTCACAAAGAACAGCGAGGCCGCCCGCTGAATATTGTTGATGACCCGGCGGCCCTCGGCCACCACCTCCGGCATGGTGGAGAAATCGGAGTCCAGCAGCACGAGCTGGGCGACCTGACAGGCCGCGTCGCTGCCGGAGGCCATGGCCACGCCGCAGTCCGCGTCCTTGAGGGCCAGCACGTCGTTGACGCCGTCGCCGGTCATGGCGACCGTGTGTCCGGCGCTCTGCATGGCCTGGATCAGCTTGCGCTTTTGGTCCGGCGTCACCCGGCCAAAGACCGCGTAGTGCTCCGCCGCCTCCGCCAGCGCCTCATCGCTGTCCAGCTCCGTGGCGTCCACATACAGATCCGCGTTGGGTATTCCCGCCTGACGGGCCACCTCGGACACCGTCACCGGGTTGTCCCCGGAGATCACCCGGACCGCCACGCCCTGCTGGGCGAAGAACCGGAAGGTTTCCGGCGCCTCCGGCCGGATGCGGTTGGTCAGAGGGATCAGCGCCAGAGGATACATCGCGCCGAGCTGCAGATGCTCCGGCTCCGGTATCCCGTCATAGGCCGCCAGCAGCAGCACCCGATAGCCCCGCTGGGTCCACTCCCGGACCTCCTCCGCCACCTCGCCGTAGCGAGTCGCCAGAATGAACTCCGGCGCGCCCACCAGAAAGCTGCCCTCCTCCTGGAACGTCACGCTCATCCACTTGGTGGCGGAGGAGAAGGGGACCACCTGCTCCACCGTCCAGTCCACGTCCTCCGTAAAGCGCTCCGCCATAGCGCGGCCCGTGTCGTTGTCGGGCTGGGATGCCCCGTAGACCGCAGAGAGGATCTCCTCCACCTTGCCCAAGGAACAGGACTCCGCATCCAGCGCAACGGGATCTCCGGCCTCCATCACCGCTTCGGTGATGGTTCCGGTCTTGTCCACGCAGAGCACGTCCACACGGGCCAGATTTTCGATGCAGTTCATGTCCTGGGTCAGCACCCGTTTTTTGGCCAGCCGCAGGACGCTCACCGCCAGAGCCACGCTGGTCAGCAGGTACAGTCCCTCCGGGATCATGCCGATCAGCGCCGCCACCGTGGCCTTCACCGAAGCCTGAATCCCCAAATCCAGCACCCGGAACTGCTTGATGAACAGCAGAATGCCCACGGGTATCATGGTGATGCCAATGACCCGGATGACCTTGTCCAGAGAACGTGTCATTTCCGAGGTGCCTACCTTCACGTCCCGCTTGGCCTCCAGGGTCAGCCGGGAGGCGTAGGATTCCGCGCCCACGCGGGTGAGCTGCGCCCGGCAGCGTCCGGACACCACAAAGCTGCCCGACAGCAGCACGTCCCCCGGCTGCTTCTGGATGGCATCCTCCTCGCCGGTAATCAGGGACTCGTTCACCTGGACCTGCCCGATCCGCACCACCGCGTCGGCGCAGATCTGGTCCCCGGCGGCGAACTCCACAATGTCGTCCCGCACGAGCTGGTCCGACGGCACCATGACCCGTTTGCCGCCGCGGGTGGTGGGGACCTTCCGGGCGGCCATCAGGGTCAGCTTGTCAATGGTTCGCTTGGACCGTATCTCCTGGACAATGCCGATGCAGGTGTTGGCCACCGCGATGCCCAGAAACAGCATATCCCCAAAGGAGCCCACCAGGACCAGGCATATGGCCAGCACCACAAAAATCAGGTTGAAGAAGGTCAGGCAGTTCTCCCGGACGATCTGCTTTTCCGTCTTGGTGGGGGATTCCACCGGCAGATTGGTGAGCCCGTTTTTCTGCCGGAGGCGCACCTCCGCCTCGGTGAGCCCCAGAGTGTGGGGCGGATCGGCCGCCGGGACGCGCTTTTTCTCTGCCATTCGTTGCTGTTCCATGATGGATTTCCTTTCTGCCGCCTGTTTGGAAGGACGGAGCGCCGCGGCGCGGCGCCCCTGGCTCCGTTATGTTCCGAAATAGCTGAAATGCATATAGTCCTTTTTACTGTTCCAGTCAGCGCCCCAGCCAAAGCCGTATTTCCTGAACGCATTTACCACGTCGCCGTCTGCGGGGATGGAGTAGGGGTCCTCCCCCGGCTTCCAATAGCTGCCCGTCAGGGCGGTGCCATCGTTGGTGCACTCATAGTTCTCGTTGGGATTGATGTCGATGGCCAGTCCCGGCGTGTGCTCCGAGTAGGTGCTGCGGTAATAGCCGCCGGCGGAGTGGATGGGGAACTGCTCGTCCCCGTTGTAGATCTCCTCAAAGATGGCCTTCACCGTGTCGGCGATGTTGGCGTGGACCTGGAGATAGATGGTCTTGGTGTACTTTTCCGTATAGGTGCTGTCCGTGAAATCCCACACCCGGACCGGGATCGTCACCAGATAGCTGGTGTCATCGGTGTCATAATAGGTGTGGTAGTCGTCCACTATCTGGCCGAAAATGCGGATGCACTTGTCCTCATAGCTTTCTCCCGCGTAGGCAAGGCCGGCGCTCTGGGTCACCGTCACCGTGCAGCGGGCCTCCAATCCGTTCCAGGTAATGCCGCAGATGTCGGCGGTTCCGGCGGCCACGGCCGTGACCATGCCGTTTTGGTCCACCGTGGCGACGCTCCGGTCCGTGGAGAACCAGGTGACGGTCTGGTTGGTGGTGTCGGCGGGGGAAATGGAGGCGGACAGATAGGACCAGTCCCCAGGCCGAAGCTCCAGGGCAGTCGGCTCCAGCGTCAGCGCCTGAGGCTCGACGATCTCCCGGCCGTCGTAGATCGAGAGGCCCTGGCGCACCCGGCTGAAGATGGCCGCGCACTCGGCGCGGGTGGCAGTTCCCTGGGGCTCGAAGCGGTAGGTGCCGTCGCCGTTGTCATAGCCGTTGATTACGCCCGTCATCCTTAGCGCCTCCACGCTGTCCGCCGCGTAGTCGGAGACCCGGTCCGCATCGGTGAAGGCGTCCACCAGCAGCTCCGCAGAGGTGCTCAGCTCGTAGTTATAGATGGAGAGGAACCGGACGATCATGGTTGCGATCTGCTCCCGCGTGACCTTTTCCTCCGGCGCGAAGCAGCCGTTTCCCATGCCGTTGACGATGCCGTAGCGGGTGGCCCAGGTGACATAGGGCGAATAGTAGGCTCCGGCGGATACGTCGGTGTACAGGCTGCTCTGATACCAGGTCTGGTACTCCGTCTCATCCACCCCGGCCAAGCGGCCCAGCACGGTGACGAACATCCCCCGCGTCATGGAGCCGTCCGGGTCAAAGGCGGTGTCGGACACGCCCTGAAACAGTCCTGCGTCCATGCAGTCGGCAATGGCGCTGTAGGCCCAGTGGCCCTCAATATCCGTCATGGCTCCAGGGTCCGCCGCCAAGACCCCGGTGGTCAGAGACAGCACCAGCAGCAGGCAGACGGATCGCCGAAGTTTCCTCATAAGCTTGTCCCCCAAAAAGATAATCTGTGGCTTTGCCGCACATCCGGCGGCGCATTGTATTCATTATACCACAGCCCGTTTTCTTTGACCAGACGCAGAATGTAAATTATTTGAGAACTTGTGCCGCGTCGTACAAAAAGCGGCCCGCCGCGAAATGCGGCAGGCCGTTTGACTGGCTGTCATCGGTACAGAGGCAGCAGCGCCGCGCCGATGATGCCCGCGTCGTTGCCCAGAGTGGCCCGGACGATGCTGGTGCGGCGCTTACAGTCTCTGGCGTAGTCCTCCCGGTCGAATATCTCCCGCACCGGGGCCAGCAGGGTCTCGCCCTCGTTGCAGATGCCGCCGCCCACGCACAGGACCTCCGGCTGGAAGATGTTGACGATGCTGGTGAGGCCGCAGGCCAGATACCGGATGTACTGGTCCACCACCCGCCGGGCCGTTTTGTCGCCCAGGCGCATGGCGTCAAAGGCGGTCCGTCCGCTGACCTCGTCCAGGGTGGCCGCGTCCCGCCACATGAGACTGTCCGGCGCGGTCTCCATGGCCCGCCGCGTCTGCCGGATCAGGGCCGTGGCGGAGCAGTAGGCCTCAAAGCAGCCTCTTCGGCCGCAGCCGCACGGCTCGCCGTCCTGGACCATGACAAAGTGCCCGATCTCGGCTCCGGCGAAATTGAAGCCCGTCAGCAGCCGCCCGTTCATCACGACGCCGCCGCCCACGCCGGTCCCCAGCGTGATGGCCACCAGAGAGCTGCTCCCCCGGCCGGAGCCGGCGACGAACTCGCCCAGCGCCGCGGCGTTGGCGTCGTTCTCCAGCAGGACCTCCTTGTGGAGCCGGGACGCCACCATGGACGCCAGCGGTGTGTCGTAAAAGCCCAGATTGCAGCTATATTCCACGATGCCGCTGCCGGAATTGGCGATGCCCGGTGTGCCGATACCCACGGTTTTGATGTCCGCCAGGGTACAGCCCGAAGCCTCCACCGCCAAAAAGCAGCAGTCGGTAATGCGCTGGGCGATGGACTCCGGAGCGTCCGGCAGGGACGTGGGGATGGAGGACTTGCCCAGCAGGTCGCCCTCCCTGGTGACAACGGCACAGGCGATATTGGTGCCGCCCAGATCAACGCCGAGATAGTACATAATTCACGCTCCCTTACAGATGGTATGCAGTGTCCTTACCAAGATTCTACCGCCAAAAAGCAGTTCCGTCAAGGGGGAAAACGGACGCCGGGGCGCCGTGTTCAAGGGCCTTGCATTTTTTCCGTTTACCCCATATAATAGGTATCAGCTTGAAAAGGCAGGGGGAAGGCGTATGCGGCGGGTCTTTCGTGTCGCCTATTATCTGTTGGGGATGGCCGTGCTGGCGGCCGGAATCACACTGAACACCAAGACAAATCTGGGGATCTCGCCCCTGGTGGCCATCGGCTACGCCGTGTCGCAGATATACGGCGTTTCGTTCGGAACCATGGCCTTTGTGGTGTACGCGGTCTTTGTAGGCATCGAATTTGCGCTGCGGCGAAAAAACGCCAAGGCGCGGGACCTGCTCCAGCTGGTGGTGGCATGGCTGTTCAGCCTGCTGCTCAACGGCTTCGGCGCGGTGCTCCCGGCGGCGGCGTCGATTCCCGGCCGCGCTGTGGAGCTGATCCTGGCGGTGGTGCTGACGGGAGTGGGCGCGGCCATGACGCTCACCATGGAGCTGATCCCCAATCCCGGCGACGGACTGGTAAACGCCGTGGCGGAGACCTTTGCCATCAAGACCGGCTCCGCGAAAAACATCTGTGACGCCGGCGGCGCGCTGCTGACGGCGGCGTACAGCCTGATCGCGGCCCACCGCGTCATCGGGATCGGCGTCGGGACGCTGGTCACCGTGCTGTTTACCGGGCGCGTCATGGCGGTGTACTACCGCTTCCTCATGGGTCCCACGCGGGCGCTGGCGGGTCTGCCTCCGCGGGCGCAGGTGGTCAGCCTCCACGACCCCAAATGACGGCATAAGGAGAGGCCCGCCGGATGGCCGCCTCTCCTTATGGAATCGCATCTTATCCTGGTTATCTCGCCAGATACTCCTCCAACGTCAGGCCGGAGGCGTATATGTCCTGGGCGTTTTCCTTGCCTACATAGCGATAGTGCCACGGCTCCGGGTTGACGCCGGTGATGTCCGTCTTTCCCTCAGGATAGCGGTAGATAAAGCCGTAACGGTAGCTGTTGGCCTGGAGCCAAGCGTGGATCTCATCGGCATCGCTGGTGTACATGGAGATGTCCACGGCAAGGCCCAGCTCGTGTTCGCTGGTGCCGGGGACCGCCACCCACTTTCCGGCCAGCGCCTGGGCCTCTGACAGGGAATAGCCGTAGGACTGATACTGGCTCACCTTGTTGTTGTACAGCTTTTGCTGGTAGGCGTGGGTGCGGAACGCGGAGTTGATGACAGGACTGAGCCCGGCATTTCGCATGGCGGAGAGCATCTCCGCCAGATCGTCATAGATGCGCGCGTCCACCTGGTAGCCGCCGGAGTCGGGGATGGTTTTCAGGGTCAGGGACTCCACATAGCCATCGGGGATGCTGTTCCAGGGATTGACCAGGATGAGCCGCCAGTCGGCCTCCTCCGGTTCTTCCTCCGGTTCTTCAGCTTCAACTTCGGAACCGACGGAGTAGCCCGCATCCTCCAGCAGGGTCCCCAGCCGGGTGATGACAGCGGCTACCTCGGCCCGCGTGGCGTCGGCAAAGGGCCGGAAGGAACCGTCCGTATAGCCGTTGATAAGGCCGGCGGCCTGGCAGGCGGCCACGCTCTCCTTGGCGTAATCGCTGATTTGGTCCTCATCGGGAAAGGCGCTTTGGGCCGTATTCTGGGGCAGGGTATAGTCCAGATAATCGCAGAACCGCAGAATCAGGGTGGTGATCTGCTCCCGCGTCACGGGGCTGTCCGGCTGGAACTCCGTGTCGGAGACGCCCATGACGACGCCGCTTTCCCGGCCCCAGCTGACGGCGTCGGCGTACCAGCTTCCCGCGGCAACGTCCGAAAAGCCGCTGTCGGGGCAGCCGCCGGTATCCACATCGGCCATACGGCACAGCACGGTCACGAACATGGCGCGGGTCATGGTTTCCTCCGGCGCGAAGGCGTTGTCCCCCACGCCGTTGAAAAGGCTGTGGCGCTCCACATAGTCCACGCTCTGTGCGTACCAGGCATCCTCCGCCACATCGGTAAAGGCCGCAGTCACAGGCTGGACCAGCAGCACCGCCGTCAGAAGCAGGGAAACAAGGGTTGTTGTTTTTCGCAGCATGATGGTGTTCTCCTTTTCTTATGTAGCTTTCCTCTATATAGACAGGTGCGCGGCGGAAAATGACGCATCCACCTCCGGATGCAGCGATGCTGCTCCGGCCGCGATGCAAAAATATCCGCCGCACTCCCGCTCTATTTCCACTTCCTCAATGTGCGCTGAGTCTCTTTTCCACAGGAACATGATACCATATTCCAGGGAAAAAGACAATCCCTGATATGCTTCTCCGGCGCTGCTTTTTTTTGGGGGGCCGGAGCTTTGCGGGATTTCCGGGCTGCGGGAATGGCGGCAGTTGAATCCCCCGGACAAATGTGGTATACTATAGGCATCTTCCCCAGAAACGGAGGACCGCATATGTCAGAATCCAATCCCTATCTATTTCGTACCGCCGTGGGCGGCTTTCACAAGGGCGACGTCAGCAGCTATATCGCCAAAACCGCAGCGGCCCACAGCGCCCAGGTGGCGGAGCTGGAGGCCCGGCTGGAGGCTCTGGAGCAGGAGAATCAGGAGCTATGGCTGCGCCTCAGCGAGAATCCGCCGGTTCCCGAGATGGAGCCGGCGCCGGCAGCGGACGCCTCCCTGGAGGCCCAGGAGCTGACCGCCTACCGTCGGGCGGAGGCCGCCGAGCGGCTTGCCTGCCAGCGGGCGAAAAAGCTCTACACGGATATGCAGCACATCTGCGACAGCGCCCAGCAGCAGCTTGACAGCGCCGACGCCGCATCCAAGGCGGCCATGTCGGCCATGGAGACCCAGCTAAACGCCATCCGGGAAACGGTCTCCGGCCTGTATCGCGACATACGCAGCAACGCCCAGGCCCTGCGGGCCATGGGCCAGATGGTTCCGGACCCGGCGGAAGGACTGGAGGAGGACTGAATATGGCAAAGCTGCATCTTCACACCGGCGAGCTGGCCCACGCCATCGGGGACCTGCGGGCCGGGGACCGGCTGCTGCTCAGCGGCACGGTCTACACCTCCAGGGACGCGGCCCACAAGCGCATTTTTTCCCTGCTGGATCAGGGCGGGGAGCTGCCCTATCCCCTCAAGGGCTCCGTCATCTACTATGCCGGTCCCACGCCCGCCCAGAAGGGCATGGCCGTCGGCTCCTGCGGCCCCACCACCTCCAGCCGGATGGACCCCTACGCGCCACGGCTGCTGGACCTGGGCCTCACCGCCATGATCGGCAAGGGAGAGCGCAGTCAGGCGGTGGTGGACGCCATCGTTCGGAACCATGCCGCCTATTTCTGCGCCGTGGGCGGCGCGGGCGCGCTGATCGCCTGCTGCATCAAGGCCGCCCGTGAGATCGCCTTTCCGGATCTGGGCTGCGAATCCGTCAAGGAGCTGACCATTGAGGAGCTGCCGCTGTTCACCGCCATTGACAGCATGGGAGACAGTATTTTTGTCCGGGGCCGCGCCGCCTACCGCCTGGCCTCTGTATAATATCAGAAAAGGGAGAACAAACTATGTATTCATTTGCCATCAGTACAGACAGCGGCGCAGACCTGCCCGGAAGCTACTGCGCCCAACATGAAATCGCCATTTTGCCGCTGCCGGTCAACCTGGACGGGGTGACCTACACCGAGATGGATGTGGGAGAATTCTACGCCAGACTCCGCTCCGGCGCGATGCCCACCACCTCCGCCGCCAATTTAGAGGACACCAGCAATCTGTTCCGGAGCATTTTGTCTCAGGGGCAGGATCTGCTGCACGTGGCCTTCTCCTCCAGTCTGTCCAGCTCCTGCGCCACGGCCTTTTTGGCGGCGCAGCAGGTGCAGGAGGAGTTCCCGGACCGGACGCTGATCGTGGTGGATTCCCTGTGCGCCTCTCTGGGACAGGGCCTGCTGGTCCACAACGCGGTCAAGCGCCGGAGCCGGGGCCTCCCTCTCCGGGAGACCGCCCAGGAGCTGGAGGCCATCAAGGGCAATCTGGTCCACAACTTCACCGTGGACGACCTGTTCCACCTCCATCGCGGCGGCCGGGTCTCCAAGGCCACCGCTGTGGTGGGGTCCCTCATCAACATCAAGCCGGTGCTCCACGTGGACGATGAGGGACGCCTGGTCGCCGTGGGAAAGGTCCGTGGCCGCAAGGCCTCCATCCGCGCCCTGGTGGACCGTATGGCGGAGCAGATCCCCGGCTTTGACAACCCGGAGGCGTTCATCTCCCACGGCGACTGCGCCGCCGACGCGGAGCTCCTGGCGGAGATGGTCCGCCAGCGCTTCGGGATCCAGGATATTATGATCGGTCCCATCGGGCCTACCATCGGCACCCATTCCGGTCCCGGTACGCTGGCGGTGTTTTTCCTGGGGTCTCCCCGCTGAACGGACCCGTTACGTTTTGGAAAGAGAGAGATATGTATGCGGCTTTACCGGGCTCTGCGGTACTATTTGAAAAAATTTAGCTCCTACCACATCTCTACCTATGCGGCCAGCGCGTCGTTCTTTATCATCACGGCGGTGTTTCCCCTGCTGATGCTGGCCCTGTCCATCATCAGCTTCACGCCCCTGAGCATCGGGGACTTCCTGGACATGATCGCCACGATCCTGCCGGACTCCTTTGGCCCGCTGCTGACGCAGATCGCGGAGGATATGCTGTCCACCAGCGCCACGGCTCTGTCCGTGTCCCTGGTCGGTATCGTCTGGACCGCCTCCAAAAGTATGCTGGGCCTGCTGGACGGCCTCAACGCCATCGCCGATGTCAACGACACCCGGAATTTCATCTTCAAGCGCATTGTCTGCATGGGCTATATGCTGGTGCTGATCCTGGGGCTGCTGTTCAACCTGGCCCTGCGGGTCTTTGGAAAGCACATCCTGACCCAGCTCCAGGGGACGATGCCCCGGCTCGCCATGGTGTTCTCCAGCGTATTGCAGCAGCAGGGACTGACCCTGTTCCTGATCCTGGCGGTGGTGTTCATGCTGGTGTACACCTTCTTTCCCAACAAGCGTATGCGCTTCTACCTGCAAATTCCCGGCGCGGCCTTCACCAGTCTGGCCTGGATGCTGTTTTCCCTGCTGTTTTCCGTGTACGTCAACCGAATCGGCCAGTTCTCCACGCTCTACGGCAGCCTGACCATGATGGTCCTGGCCATGCTGTGGCTCTACGCCTGTATGTATATCGTATTCATCGGCGCGATCATCAACCGCTGCTATCCGGAGATCTTCTGGAGGGTCTTTGTGGCAATCCGCCGCCGCTGGGAGCAGCGCAGGCAACGCGGCTAAGCAAAAAACGGCCCTGCCCATTCGGGCAGAGCCGCTTTCTATTCTCTGTCATTTCTTCTGTCCGAACAGCGCAGCCTTCACCACGCCCTTCGGGTCCTTCACCAAAAGGACCGCCAGCCAGATGACCAGGCCCAGCGCCACCACGGACAGTCCCAGGAACAGGTCGTTGAGCAGGTCCGCAGGCGCGGGCGTGAAATATGCGGCATGAAGCTCCGCGTATTCAAACACCGCGTCCACCAGCCACATCAGCGACGCGCCCCAGTACATCCAGCAGAGGATCCCGATTTTCATCTGGCTGTCCGGAGCGTTCCGGTACCACAGGACCGTGCTGATGACGGCGGCGAAAACCGTAATCAGCAGCGTCATTCGGCGCCCTCCGCCACGGCCGGCCGCGCCGCCTCCTGCCGCTCCATGGCGGAGACCACAGCCAGTATTCCGAGCCACACCGCCGTGACAAGGGCCGCCATGGCCGTGCCGGTGGTGGCCATCTCATGGAGCATCTCCGCCGCAGCCGCAGGCTCAGAGGCCGCCGTCAGGAACGGGAACCACGGCACCACCTCGCCATGCCAAATATGCTCGAAGGCCAGCAGCCCGGAGCCGCCCCACAGGAGCTTATTGAGCCATTGGAGCTTTCTGGAGAAGGGGATCCTCGCGCCGCCGGCGGGCGCCGCTTTCTTCTCCCTGGATGCCATCGTCTTTGCCGCGATGGTCGTGACAACCGCCTCGGTGACCGGTACAACAAAACAAGCCATCGTTTTTACCCTCCTAAAAATGTAAAATAAACAAAGAGGGTATGCGTCCTCTCTCCTGAGAGAAAACGCATACCCTCCTGGTATACAACCTTCAAACAACGATTTGCTGGGGAAACCCCTTCTGTGGGTTCCATCTGGCTTCCTGCCACCGTTATTGTAGCACAGGGCGCGGGATTTGTCAATCCCCTCCATGGCCGCACAGCCGCCGGATCTCCGCCAGGGCGCTGTGTATCAGCGCGCCTGTGCTGTAGTCCGAGACGCCGGCGATGATGTTGCCGCAGTGGTCAAAGGGGATCAATATGCGCGTTGCGCTGCTCCGGGCGACGGCCAGGGCCATGCGCGGCGTCACCTCCCCCAGCAGGGAATCCGCGATCACAATGCCGATGGGTCCCACGATAATGTCCGCCCTGCGGCACCCGACCACCACGGCGTTTTCGCCCGTGGCCGCCGATTGCGCGCCCGCCTTCAGCATGGCGGTGGTCGCGGCGCTGTTGGTCCCCACCGCCAGCACCGACACATCGGGCAGATGCTTCCGAATCGCGGAGACAAGCTGTTTCCCGATCCCGCCGCCCTGGGCGTCTATGACCAGGATCGTCATCATGCCTCCTGGGCCATGGCCGCGATCACATCGTCCTCGGCCTGCCGCATGGCCTCGATGGTGTCCGCCATGAGCCGGTCCAGGTCCCATCCCAGGGCCTCGGCGCCGTCCCGGATCACCTGCCGGGAGCACCCGGCGGCGAACTTCTTGTCCTTAAACTTCTTCTTGAGGCTGGACACCTCCAGGTCCTTGGTGCTCTTTGAGGGCCGCATTTTCACCGTCGCGCCGATGAGTCCCGTCAGCTCGTCCACCGCGAAGAGGACCTTCTCCATCTCGTGCTCCGGCTTGACGTCGATGCAGATGCCATAGCCGTGGCTGGCCACCGCGTGGATCAGCCTGGGGTCCAGGCCCAGCTCCGTCATGATCTCCGTCTCCTTGACGCAGTGCTGCTCCGGATACTGCTCAAAGTCCAGATCGTGGAGCAATCCCACGGTCCGCCAGAAGTCCTTTTCCGCGCCATAGCCCAGCTTCTCCGCAAACCAGCCCATGACGGCCTCCACCGTCAGGGCGTGCTGAATGTGAAACGGCTCCTTGTTGTATTGCTTCAGCAGCGCCAATGCCTCTGTCCGTTCCATTACTTTGCCTCCTTGTCTAATAAACCACTACCATTGTGTTCAGCGGTACGTTTTCACGCATCCAGAGGATGTCCTTCTCCAGCATCCGCACACTGCCGCCGGAGGCCGGCTCTCCCATGGTGTCGTCCGCGATCTCGTCTGTCTCGGAGTCGTAGGGCTGGCTGGTGAACGCCTCGCCGCCGTTGAAGATCAGCACCGGCTCCACATAGGTGGCGCCCAGGTCCCAGCGCTCCTTGATCGTATCCACGGTGTAGATGCCCGTCGTGGTGGGCGTTTCATTGACGCCGGAGGCGCAGTCAAAGCTCTGCTCCAGCACCCAGTTGCCCTTGTATCCGGTAAAGACATTGACCTTCTGGGTGTAAAGGCTCACCCACACCAGACAGGACGTGTTGCTGTCGTAGTTCATGGAGTTGACGAAGTTCTCCTTCTGGGCGTCGGTATAATCCTCATCGGTGGTGCAGTCCTCCTCGGTGATCTGATTCCGGCGGGCGCTGACCCATCCGGTGGAGCCGTCGGGGAACTGGAGCCGCAGGGCGCTGAGTCCGCCGCTGTTGGTGGCGTACTCCAGCAGCAGTCCCGTGTCTCCCTCATACATGATCTCCCCGGTGTCCGCCGCCAGATTGCTGCCCTCGTAGATGCTGCAGGCCTGGATACAGGTGACGGTGATCTCCTCCGTGCGGATCACCACGTTGTCGTTTTCGCCGGGCTTTTCCACCATCAGCTCCGTATCGGCTATGGAGCGCTTGCCGTTATAGTCCACATACAGCTCCACCGAGGCCACGCTGTCCTCGCAGTCCTCCACGTCGATGGTGGCCCCATAGGTCACGGTGGAGCCCTCCACCAGCAGGCATCCCGTCTTTTCCGACACCAGCTCCCCATCCACATACCATTGAAGGTCCGCCAGAATACTGTTGACGATATTGCTGAAGGAGGCCGTCACCGTCACCGTGGGATGGTTAACCGTGGCGCTGCCGTCCGCCCAGAGGATCACCGTGGGGTCCTCCTCCACGCTGCTGTCCTCCTGCAGGGCGAGCACGTCCTCCAGGGTGAGGCTCTCCTCCGCCTCGCTGAGATCGGGGGCCTGGCTCTGCCGGGTTCCCATTATGGTCTCATAGGAATGGTCGTCGTTGATATGGATCACACAGCGGACCACCGTAAGCACCGCCGCGCCGATGACGACAAAGCAGCAGATCCGCAGAAACCACGCAAAAAATTTCTTCATAGCATCACCATTGATCTTTTCGTGTCAGTTTCCCAGGGTCCCGATCCTGGGAACTTCTGAATTATAACACATTTCGCGGCATTTGGCAACCGCTCCATGGCGGTGTTCCGGCCGGCGGCACGGAAAATCGCCGCAAGCGGGACCCGAAAACATCGCGGAAATGTTGCTTTTCCTATTGACAAGAGAGGAAACGTCTGCTAAACTATCTGTAAGTTAGTCCTATATAACCACCGGATGGTGGTTTTTCAAGCAGCATATGGTTAGAAATATCTAACTCAAGAAGAAAGGGGAATCCCATTGAGTGTCGTTATCATCGGAGGAAATGAATGTATGGTCTGCCGTTACCAGGAGATCTGTAAGCGCAACGGCTATCACAACGCCAAGGTCTTTGCCAAGGAAAACGGTCCCATGAAGAAGAAAATCGGCAGCCCGGACCTGATGATCCTGTTTACCAACACGGTCTCCCACAAAATGGTCATCTGCGCCGTGCAGGAGGCCAAGAAAAACAACGTCCCGGTGGTGCGTATCCACTCCAGCAGCGCGTCCGCTTTGCAGCAGGCGCTGGAGGCCCACGCCGCCAGTTGACCCCCGGCTCCTGAGGTCCTCGGGAACCGAATCCCATGATGTGGCCATCGGCCGCGTCATGGGATTTTTTTTGCAAAAAAGCAGGCCCCGGACACAGTAAGGACACATGAGGGTCGTATCATGAGGATAGAATAAGTCATAATGGACACGGCCCCTGGGGCCAATGCGATTGAACTATAAGGAGGTCGTACTATGGTCAATGTGGACGAGGAGAAGCGCAGGCTCCAATATATGCAGCTCCAGACGGAGCAGAAGCTCTCTGAGAATCAAAATATGCAGTATGAGAGCAAGCCTAAGGTCCGGGACCTCAAAAAGCTGCTGACCACCATAGGCGTTGTGGCGGGAATCCTCCTGCTGCTGATTCTGCTGAGCCAAGGCGGCATCCTCTGACCGCCTGGGGAGGTGACGGTATGCAGCTTTGGACACAGGCCCGGAGCGTTCTGCTGGGAGCGCTGGCGGGCTGGGGCGCGGGACTGGTGCTGCGCGCTCTGCTGGGATATTCCGGCGCCTTTGTGCCGGGCCTGACGGCACTGCTGGCGGTGGCGGCGCTGCTGGGGACAGCGGCGGTACCCAGACAGACCGTCGGCCGGTGCGTCCTTCTGGCGGGATGTATCGTGCTTGGCGCCTGGTGGGGCTGCCGTCTCACAGACAGCATCTGGGGCGGCATCTATACCATGGCGGCGGCGCTGCTGGTGTTCATGGCGGTGCTGTCCGGCGGCTGGGGCTTTTACGCGCCCCTGGGACCTGTCACGGTGATCGTGCTGGTTCTGGGCCTTCTGACGGGATATATGCAGCTTGTGACGGTCTTTTGCGCCGGGGCGGCGCTGGTGCTGACACTGGACGGATTCCGGGCCAGGTCCCTGCGAAAAGGCCAGCTCCAGAACCAGATCGACCGCACCGGGCCGGGACCGGAGGGCATGGAGGGCCACAGTCTGCTGCTGATGGCGCTGTTCCTGCTGGGGGCCATCGCTGCGGCGGCGGTGCTCTACGGACTGGGCCTTCTTCTAATCCGGGGCATCCTCGCCCTGGGACGCCGTCTGTCCGGCGGCGCGGCGGCGGTCTACGGGGCCGTCGCGGAGAAGCTGGAGCAGTTCCGCCAGTGGTTCCTGGGGCTGTTTACCTACCCGCCGGAGACAGACGGCACCCCTGATCCCCCAGCCGGGGATGGGGCGCCTTTGCCGGGAGCGGTGGCGGTCGTGTCCACGATGTTCCTTGTCATGGTCGTGGTTTCGGGGATAACGATCCTGGCGGGCTGCGGCACTATCCTGTATCTCCGGAGCCGCCGTCCCAGGAAGCGCAAGACCCGAACGGCCCTCGACTACGAGGACGAGATCGAGGCCCTGGAGCGGCCCCGCCGCCGTCCCATCCGGGAGCGCCGGCGGGCGCACCGGGCGCGTCACGAGGGCGTCCTGTACGTCCGCTACGCCTTCCAGCAGATGCTGAAGCGGCGGTGCCGCCAGGACCCCATGGTCCGCAGCAGCACCCCCAACGAGCTGCGGCGGGACATCCCCGTGGAGGAGGACCTGATCGACGCCTACAACCGGGTGCGATACCGGGCGTCTCCCGCGACCGAGGAGGACCTGGCGGCGGCGAAGGCGTATCTGAACGCAAAGTAACTGCGGCTTTGGCCGGAGCGCGAGCTGCGCTCCGGCTGTTTTTTATAAAGCGGTTGCGATTTTGCGCCGGATGTGGTAAAGTTTCCTATGAGAGGAGGAATGTACCTTGCCAACCACCTATGCACATTACCGGTTCGGCTGCGACTGTCTGGCGGCGCTGCCCCAGGAGGTTCGGGAGCGCATCGAGCGGCATCGGCCGCTGTTCGACTTCGGCGTACACGGCCCGGACCTGCTGTTTTATTACAGGCCCCTGGGGAAAAACAGCGTCAATCAGCTGGGCTACCGGAGCCACGAGCGCACCGGGCGGGACTTCTTCACCCAGGCCGCCTCTGCCGCCCGAAACGCCCCGCAAGGGGAGGCGGCCCTGGCCTATCTCTACGGGGTCCTGTGCCACTTCACCCTGGACCGGGAGTGCCACCCCTATGTGGGGCAGAAGGAGAAAACCGGCGTCTCCCACTCGGCCATCGAGGCGTCCTTTGACCGGTATCTCATGGAACAGGACGGTCTGGAGCCCGTGACCCACCGGGTGACCCGGCACCTGCATCCCAGTGCGGAGACCGCCGCCGTCATCGCCCCGTTTTACCCGCCGCTGACGGAGCAGGAGGTCTATCAGGCAGAAAAATCCATGTGCTTTTACCTGAACCTGCTGGTCGCGTCGGGGATAAAGCGGAAGGGGCTGCTTGCGGCCATGTCCCTGGCGGGAAAGGCCTCCATGGGCGATATGTTCGTGCCCTTGCAGCCGAACCCGGACTGCGCGGACAGCGATGCGCTTTTGTTTGCCCATTACCGGGAGGCCACGGTCCTTTATCCGACGCTGTTTGCGGAACTGACGGACTACCTGCACGGCCAGGGGGATTTTGGCCCCGGCTTTGACCACACCTTTGGAGAGATATGACACAAGGAGGGGCGTTATGCGCCATCCGGGCGAACCCATGATGCGGGGTCTGATGCAGGACCGATGGACCCCGAAGGAACGGATCGTCGCGTCGCTCCTCGAAATAACCGCCGTAAAAAAGAGAGGAAATGTATTATGCGTAAGTTCAAGCTGACCAAACGGGAGAAGTCGTGGATACTCTACGACGTGGGAAACTCCGCCTTCACTATGCTGGTGGCCACCCTGATCCCCATCTACTTCAACGCCCTGGCAAGCTCCGCCGGGATCTCGGACACGGACTATCTGGCCTACTGGGGCTACGCCGGGTCCATTTCCACGCTGCTGGTGGCCTTCATCGGCCCGGTGTTCGGCACTCTGGCCGACCGGAAGAACTACAAAAAGCCCATCTTTATTGCGGCGCTGGCCCTGGGCGCGCTGAGCTGCGCCGTCCTGGGCTTCGCCTGGAGCTATCTGGCGTTCCTGGTGATCTTCGTGCTGGCCAAGGTGTGCTATTCCTCGTCGCTGGTGTTCTATGACGCCATGCTGCCGGAGACCACCACCGAGGAGCGCATGGATACCGTGTCCTCCCAGGGCTATGCCTGGGGCTACATCGGCTCCTGCATCCCCTTTATCGCCT
>CAZBOR010000027.1:0-17656 GCA_964493585.1 uncultured Oscillospiraceae bacterium | reverse complement strand
GCCGGCGGCGGCGTGGTCAGGGCGGTCATCAGCGGCAAAAAGCAGCTCAAGAGCGTGGAGATCGACCCGGAGGCCGTGGACCCGGAGGATGTGGAGATGCTTCAGGACCTGGTGGTGGCCGCGGTCAACGAGGCCCTGAGAAAGGCCGAGGACGACATGGCCGCCTCCATGAACAAATTTACCGGCGGCGTCAACCTGGGCGGCCTGGGCGGTCTGCTGTAGAATGCGAAGCTATCCGGTGAGCCTGGAACGGCTCGGAGAACAGTTTGCCAAGCTGCCGGGCATCGGCACAAAGACTGCCCGCCGTCTGGCGTTTTTCGTGCTTGGCATGAGCGATGAGGACGCAAATGCCTTTGCCGAGGCCATTTTGGAGGCCCGGAAAACCGTCCATACCTGTCCAAAATGTCAGAATCTGACGGACCAGGAGCTTTGCCCCATATGCAGCGACGACACCAGGGACACCGGCGTCATCTGCGTGGTGGCGGACCCCAAGGACGTGGTGGCCATGGAGAAGGCCAGAGAGTACCGGGGCGTCTATCATGTGCTCCACGGGGTCATTTCTCCCCTGGGCAACGTGGGACCGGAGGATCTGAAGATACGGGAGCTGCTGCAGCGGGTGGCGGACGAGGATGTGCAGGAGGTCATTATGGCCACCAATCCCGACACCGAGGGAGAAGCCACGGCCATGTATCTCAGTCGTCTGCTGCGGCCCTTCGGCGTGAAGGTCACGCGGCTGGCCTACGGTATCCCTGTGGGCGGCCAGCTTGAGTACGCCGATGAGGTGACGCTGACACGGGCCCTGGAGGGCAGAATACCAATGGAATAGAAAAGACGGGCGCGCCGCTTTTGCGGCGCGCCTTCGCGGGCAATCTCCCGCAGAAAGGACCAAGAGTATGAATATCCAGAAACGCGATGTGCTGGAGCTGCGCCGCCGCATGACCAAAAAGGGCTGCACCATTACGCGGCTGTGCGGCTGCTATGTGGATGGCAATAAAAATGTGGTGCTGAAATTTTCTCAGCCCTTTTCCGATTTGGAGGAGGAGGAATTTTATAAGTATCTGGAGATCGCGAAAAAGACCCTGTCCGGGACCCTGGGCAACAATCTGCTGGAGCTGAAATTCCGGCGGGGAGAGACAGCCATGGAACGCCAGCGGTATCTATACGCGCTGAAGGCCAGCAAGATGACGAACCCGGACCTGCTGGACCGGCTCTATGAGCAGATCATCGAAAATTACTCCTGCGCGGGGAACTATCTGATTCTGGTGTTCCACGACGTCTACGACGTGGTGGCGCGCACCGGAGACCGCAGACGGCTGGAGGAATCCAGCGAGACCTATGAATATATGATCGTGTCCATCTGCCCGGTGGACTTCTCCAAGCCGGGCCTCAGCTACCGGGAGGAGGAGCACCGCATCGGCGTTTCGGAGCGAAGCTGGGTGGTGGGAATGCCGGAGATCGGCTTTACCTATCCCGCCTTTGCCAACCACGGGGCGGATTCCAGCGCCATCATGTACTATGTCAGGACCGGAAAGGACTCCCACGGGGAGCTGATCGAGGATGTGCTGTGCTGCGATGCCCAGCGCACTGCGGGGGAGGAAAAATCCGCCTTCAAGGAGGTCATTGAGGACGCCTTTGAGGACCCCCAGCAGGGCCAGAGCGTGTTTCTCCGGGTGCAGCGGCAGCTCAGCGAGCTGACCATGCAGGACCCGGACGCGGAGGAGCCGCCCGCCATCGCCCTGACCAAGGCAGTGATGGAGGACGTGATGGCCCAGGTGGATATGCCGGAGGAGGCCAGGGACATCATTCAGGAGGCGTTTCAGGACCGCTTCGGGGACATACCGCCCCAGGCGCAGAACGTGGTGGATCAGAAGCTGGTGGAGGAGAGCGCCCAGCGGCTGCGGACCCTGGAGCTGGAGGAGCAGGTGACGGATCTGAAGGAGCAGCTTGACACCCGATCCCAGGAGCTGTCCGAGGCCAAGACCGCCGTCCAGGCGGCGCTGGCGGCAAATCCCTCTTTGGAGGGGGCGTCGGATGCGGCCATCTCCCTGCGGGTGACGCCCCAGAAGGCGGGACAGATCCACGCGCAGATGATCTCCGGGGTCAAGTACCTGGTGGTGCCGCTGGAGAGGGGAGAGGCCACCGAGATCAACGGGGTGGAGATGAATTTCTGATGAAAAACGCGGGACCCTACAGGTCCCGCCAGCCGCCGTGGAAAAAATGGATTCGTTTTTTCGGTTCCTCCGGGGGCTTCGCGGTGCGAAGATAGTCCCGGATTTTGCGCCCTCGGAGCAGTCTGCCCAGGACCAGCAGGCTCAGGGAGTATCCGCCCAGCCAGAGCATGGAGGAGATCCTGGCCGCTGTGTCGGAGAAGCACACCGCAGCCAGCACCGCCAGGTTTACCGCGCCGTAGAGGTACAGGAATATCCCCAGACCCCTGGCCAGAGGGTAGTCTCCCCGCCGGATGCCCCAGATCATGACCCAGAGGACCAGACCGCACACCAGCGCCACGAGGGAGGCGCTCAGCAGCAGATTCAGCAGGGCCAGCAGGGCCAGCGCCCAGAGGCAGATGGAGAGCAGGCGTTTTCCGGAGATGGGTTTCATAGGATCGCCTCCTGACGACGGGAAGGGCGTCCCCGGCCTGGGGACGCTGTATGGATGGAAAATCTGCTATGGAGCGGCGGGATGTCTGTGTAAAATAGAGAAGCGCAGAAAAAGTCAAAGCGCGGCGGCCTGATTCCAGGCATCGCAGAGATAGCGGATGGCGCCGGCGGTCATGCCCCAGATGGTGTGGCCGCCGAAGTCATAGCTGGAGGCGTTGGGACGGCGCAGGAAAAAGGACAGCGGTACCCGCAGCAGCTCGGACACCTCCGAGGGCGCCGGACGGATGCGGGCGGCCTCCTCCGGGGACAGGGTGCAGACATACAGGTTGGTCTGACTGCCAAGATAGGTCTGCACCGTGGGGAGCTGTCCCAGAAAGCGGCTGGGCGGCACATGGATGCCAAGCTCCTCCGCCAGCTCCCGTGCGGCGGCCTCGGCGGGGGATTCTCCCGGCTCGATGTGTCCGCCGGGAAAGCATGGGTCTCCGGCCTGGGAGATGCCGGAGGCCCGTACCTCCACAAGCACCTCCGGGCCGTCCGGGTCCAGGACCACGGGCGCGACCACCGCGTAGCGGGGACGCGGCAGACCCCGGCCGGTCAGCACGGAGCGGAGCGCCGCCTCCATATGCAGGGGTTCACGGTTTTGCATAGGTCTGACCTCCCGAATTGATTTGCGGCTCCGCCCGGAATCGGGCGGGAGGCACGCTATTTCGTCAGTTCCCGCGTCCGCCATCTGCCGGAGTAGAAATAGATGCCGGAGATCAGGGCCGCGCCGAAGGGCGCGATCATAGCGCCCAGGAACACGCCGGTGATGCCCATGGACATGGCGACGGCGAAAAGATACGCCAGGGAGATACGCAGGCACACGCCGTCGAACAGACAGCACACCAGCGTCAGCATACTAAAGCCGATGCCGTTGGCCATGGCCTCGTAGGAGTTCATAAGGGCGTGGGCGATGTAGCTGAGGGAGACAATGCGAATGTACAGGATGCCGTATTCGATGACCTCCGGGTCGGTGTCAAACAGGCTAATCAGGAAGCCGGGAATGAGCTGTACCACGGCGATGATGACAACGGCAAAGGCGCCTGTCAGCAGCAGCGACCAGTTGATGATGCTTTTCGCCCGGTCCTTCAGCCCCGCGCCGATGTTCTGTCCCACCATGGTGGAGGCGGCGGAGCCAATGGCGATGAGGGGCATGGTGGCAAAGGTGTCCACCTTGCCGCCGACGCCGTAGGCGGCCGACGCGGCCACGCCGTAGGAATTGACCAGAGAGATGATGAACAGCATGGAGACATTGATGATGGAGAACTGGAACGCGAAGGGAATTCCGATTTTCAGGATCATCTTCAGCCGCGCCGGGATGATGCGAAAGCTGCGGAGCTTGAAATCAAAGACGAAGCTGCGCCGGATGGAGTACAGGTACACGGCGGAGACGATAAAGGACACCGCCTGGGCGATGATCGTGGCCAGGGCCGCGCCGGCGGTCCCCATGCCCAGCGGACCCACGAACAGCAGGTCCAGCAGAATGTTGACCACGGTAGAGATGGCCACGAAGATCATGGGCCGGGTGGAATCGCCCAGTCCCCGCAGGACCGTGCAGACGCCGTTGTAGCCGTAGATAAAGACCGTGCCGGCCAGACAGATGATGAGATAGGAGCGGGCGTGCTCAAAGGCCGCCGCAGGGGTGTTGAGCAGATTGAGAATGGGGCGGACGCACAGGATGCTGGGGACGGTCATGACCGCCGCCAGGATCAGCATAAAGGTCATGGTGGAGCCGATGGTCTCGGACTGGGCCTGCTCGTCCCCCGCGCCCTTGAACTGGGCGATCATCATCTGGCTGCCCATGACAAGGCCCATGCCGATGGTGGTGAAGAGCATCGTGACCATAGAGCTGGTGGAGATGCCGGACAAGCCCTCGCTGCCCACGAACTGGCCCACGATAATCATGTCCACCATGGAGTAGATCGTCTGCATCAGGTTTGCCAGCAGAAACGGGACGGAAAACTTCAAAAGCTGCTTGGGTACGCTGCCATGGATCAGGTCCATAGTTTTGCTGTTTGCCATGAAAAGACCTCCAAATTTCGATATCAAACTATTTGACCCCTCTATTATACCAGATAATCGCGGAATTGCTACTGTGATTTTGCAAGAAAAAATAGCCGTCGGACGCGGGGAAATACAGCCTGTTGGCATAAAATCCGCCGGCGGATTTATATTATATGTGGCGGCGGGCTGACGACCCCTTGCCAAGCCGGAGGGAATGTGCTATAATAGCATCAAACATTCCATACGTTTGGTACTTTAAGGAAAGGAGCCTTTGAAATGAAAGACCGTGAATACCTCAGGAAAATGGACGCCTACTGGAGAGCCTCCAATTACCTCTCCGCGGGACAGCTCTATCTGCTGGACAACCCGCTTCTGAGAGAAAAGCTGAAGCCGGAGCACATCAAAAGGAAAATCGTGGGACACTGGGGTACGGTCCCCGGACAGAACTTTATCTATGTGCATCTGAACCGCATCATCCGGGAAAAGGACCTGGACATGATATATATCTCCGGGCCGGGTCACGGCGGCAACGCCATGGTGGCCCAGACCTGGCTGGAGGGGACCTACAGCGAGATATATCCCGACATCAGCCAGGATGAGGAGGGCATGAAAAAGCTGTTCAAGCAGTTCTCCTTCCCCGGCGGCATCCAAAGCCATGTGGCCCCGGAGACGCCCGGCTCCATCCATGAGGGTGGCGAGCTGGGCTACTCCCTGGCCCACGCCTTTGGCGCGGTCTTTGACAATCCCGACCTGATCGCGGTCTGCGTGGTGGGCGACGGCGAGGCGGAGACAGGGCCGCTGGCGACGGCATGGCACAGCAACAAGTTTCTCAATCCCGCTACGGACGGCGCGGTACTGCCCATCCTCCATCTCAACGGCTATAAAATCAGCAACCCCACCATCTTCTCCCGGCTGAGCCACGAGGAGGTGGAGAAATTCTTTGAGGGCTGCGGCTGGAAGCCCTATTTCGTGGAGGGCAGCGACCCCATGACCATGCACCAGATCATGGCGGATACTCTGGACCGGGTCATTGAGGAAATCCAGACGGCGCAGAAGGCCGCCCGGCAGGAGGGCTGCACCCAGCGGCCCCGCTGGCCCATGATCGTGCTGCGGACGCCCAAGGGCTGGACCGGGCCAAAGACCGTGGACGGAAATGCGGTGGAGGGCTCCTTCCGCGCCCATCAGGTCCCGATCTCCATGGAAAAGCCGGAGCATCTGGAGCTTCTGGAGGCGTGGCTGAAAAGCTACCATCCGGAGGAGCTGTTTGATGAGACGGGACGGCTGATCCCGGAGCTTCAGGCCCTGGCGCCGGAGGGGGACCGCCGCATGGGGGCAAATCCCCACGCCAACGGCGGCAAGCTCCTCCGGGACCTGCGCCTGCCGGACTTCCGGAACTACGCGGTGGAGGTGCCTGCCCCCGGCGCGGTGGAGGCCCAGGACATGATCGAGCTGGGCGGCTTTGTGCGGGACATTGTGAAATACAATCGGGAGAGCCGCAATTTCCGCATCTTCGGCCCGGATGAGACATTGTCCAACCGGCTTGGCCGGGTCTTTGAGGAGACGGACCGGGTGTGGATGGCGGACATCCGGGAAAACGATGAGTTCCTGGGGCAGGACGGCCGTGTGATGGACTCCATGCTGTCGGAGCATCTGTGCGAGGGCTGGCTGGAGGGCTATCTGCTGACGGGCCGTCACGGGTTCTTCAACAGCTATGAGGCGTTCATCCGCATCGTGGACTCCATGGCGGCCCAGCACGCCAAATGGCTCAAGGTCTGCAACGGTCTGCCCTGGCGGCAGAAGATTGCGTCGCTGAACTTTGTCCTGTCCTCCAACGTGTGGCAGCAGGACCACAACGGCTTTACCCATCAGGACCCAGGCTTTCTGGACCATGTGGCCAACAAGAAGGCCGATGTGGTGCGGCTCTATCTGCCGCCGGACGCCAACTGCCTGCTGAGCTGCTTTGACCACTGCATCCGCAGCCGGAATTATGTCAACGTACTTGTGACCTCCAAGCATCCCCGGCCGCAGTGGCTGACCATGGAGCAGGCCATCCGGCACTGCACCCAGGGCATCGGCATCTGGCAGTGGGCCAGCAACGACAGGGGCCGGGAGCCGGACGTGGTCATGGCCTGCTGCGGCGAAACGCCCACCCTGGAGACGCTGGCGGCGGTGACAATCCTCCGGGAGTATCTGCCGGAGATAAAGGTCCGGGTCATCAACGTGGTGGACCTGATGAAGCTCCAGCCCGCCGAGGAGCATCCCCACGGTCTCAGCGACGCCGACTATGACGCTCTGTTCACCAGGGATAAGCCCATCATCTTCGCGTTCCACGGCTATCCCACATTGGTGCATGAGCTGACCTATCGCCGATACAACCGCCAGCTCCATGTGCGCGGCTATATCGAGGAGGGGACCATCACCACGCCCTTCGATATGCGGGTGCAGAACAAGATCGACCGGTTCCACCTGGTGATGGACGTGGTGCAGCGGCTGCCCCAGCTTGGAAATCGCGGCGCGTTCCTGATCCAGATGATGAAGGATAAGCTGGTGGAGCACAAGCAGTATATCTACCAGTACGGCGTGGATATGCCGGAGATCAGCCAGTGGAAGTGGAAAAACGAATAAAGCAGCAGGTCCCCGGATGGCTCCATCCGGGGACCTGTGATTTTGCGGGATCCCTATACCTCGACTTCCTTCATGGCCTCCGTCAGGGTCCGCCAGCCCAGGACCGCGCACTTCACCCGTGCCGGCATATGCGCGATGTCCCGCAGCGCCGAGGCCTCCTCCAGACTGTCGATCTCCTCCTCCGTGGCCTCGCCCTGGATCATTTTCATAAAGACGGACGCCAGCTCCAGCGCCTCGTCCCGGCTTCGGCCGATCACCATGCCCAGCATGATGTCCGCAGACGCCTGGGAGATGGCGCAGCCGTCCCCCAGAAACGCGCCGTCTGTGATAACGCCGCCCTCCACCTTCAGCTTCAGCCAGATGTCGTCGCCGCAGCTGGGGTTGACGCCCTCCAGCACAATGTCGGCGTCCGGCAGGTCGTGCTTGAACTCCGGACGGACGTTGTGCTCCGTGAGAATTTCGTTGTAAAAGCTCCTATTTGCCATAGCCCATTCTCTCCCGTACACTGGCGATGCTCTCCAGGAAGGCATCCGCCTCATTTTCGCTGTTGTAGAACATGAAGCTGGCCCGTGTGGACGCATGGATACCCAGATGGTTCAGCAGGGGCTGGGCGCAGTGGTGTCCCGCCCGGATGGCAATACCGTCGCTGCTGAGGACCTCGCTGACGTCGTGGGGATGCACCTGGTCCACGGTAAAGGTCACAATGCCCGTGTGCTCCTCCGGAATGGCGGAGCCGAGGACGTGGACGTGGGGAATCTCCCGGAGACCCTGCAGGGCCCGCCGGGTGACGGCCAGCTCCCGCGCCCGCATGGTGTCAAAGCCGATGGACCGGATATAGCGGATGGCCGCGTCCAGTCCGGCGGCGCCGGCGGCGTTCACCGTGCCGGCCTCGAATTTGTGGGGGAGCTCCGCATATCGGGCGCTGTCCCTGGTGACGGATTCGATCATCTCGCCGCCGGACAGGAAGGGCGGCATATCCTCCAGCAGCTCGCGCTTTCCGTAGAGCACACCGATGCCCATGGGACCCATCAGCTTGTGGCCGGAGAAGGCGAAGAAGTCCGCGTCCAGCGCCTGCACGTCAACTTCCATGTGGGGCGTGCTCTGTGCGCCGTCCACCACAATGACAGCACCCTTGGCGTGGGCCATTTTTGCAATTTCGGCCACCGGGTATTCCCGCCCAAGCACATTGGACACCTGGGTGACGGCCACAAGCTTTGTCTTTCCGGTGATCTGCGTGTCGATCCGGTCGAGGTCGATGCTGCCGTCCTGGGCACATTCGATGAATTTCAGCGTTGCTCCGGTCTGCCTGGCCACCATCTGCCAGGGGAGCAGATTGCTGTGATGCTCCATGATGGAGACAAGGATCTCATCGCCCGGCCCGATATGGCTCAGTCCATAGCTGTACGCCACCAGGTTCAGGCTCTCCGTGGTGTTCCGGGTGAAAATGATCTCGGACGCGGAGGCGGCATGGAGGAAGTCGCGGACGGTCCTGCGGGCGCTTTCGTAGACCTCCGTGGCCTCCACACTCAGGGGATAGGAGCCGCGCAGGGGATTGGCGTTGTGGCGGCGGTAGAAGTCCAGCTCCGCGTCCAGCACGCATTGGGGCCGCTGGGCGGTGGCCGCATTGTCCAGATAGATGACGCCCTTTTGCATCAGCAGGGGAAAGTCGGCTTTATAATCACGGGTCAACGGAAAGCACCTCCTGTAGCTTTTCAGAGATCAGTTCTTCGGCTTCGGCATCGCCTGTCAGAGCGGTCAGACGGCCGATGGCGGCCCTGGCGAGCATATTCTCGGCCGCGGTCCGGTCGATGCCCCGGCTTTCAAAGTAAAACAGGGTGTCCGCGTCCAGCTCCCCGATGGTGGCGCCATGGGTACCCTCCACGTTTTCCTCGGCGCAGAGGATCAGCGGCACCGTCCGGTTCTGCACATCCTCTCCCAGCAGCAGGACGTTTTCCTGTTCGCTGCCCACGGCGTCCACAGCGCCCCGCCGGAAGTCGATGGTCCCGCGGAATGTCTTTGCGGCGGCGTCTCTCAGCGCGCCGCCGACGTTGATCTCGCTGACCGTCTGCGGCCCGGTGTGGTTGACCACCAGGTTCATGTCCAGCGTCTGCCGGGCCTGGCCGATATACCCCAGGTCCGCCTGAAAGCGGCTCTTCGCGCCGGACAGCTCCACCTGACAGTCGGAGTAGACGTCGCCCTGCCCCAGAAGCACCTGCACAAGCCGGAGCTGACTGCGCTGGGCGCAGCTACAGGCAAGCTCGCTGCAGAGCAGACCCTCCTGTCCGGGGAACAGCAGCTGCACCAGGAGCACCTGCGCGCCCTCCGCCAGACGGATTTGGGTGCGGAGGGCCAGCCTTGCGTCCGCCGTGCAGTGTACCAGAACCGTCATATGGCTGTCCGGGTCCGTGTCGATTTCGATGGTCTTGCGCTGGAAGTCCTCCTGGCCATGGACATGGAGACGGACGACCGGACCGGACCGGGCGCTGATATACGAGGTTTCCATGGGGATCTCCTCGCCCCATGGGAGACTGACGCCGTTCACCTGGAGCCAGTTCCAGGTCCGGGCCGGCAGCTCGTTGAGTAGTTTCTGTTGTGTCATAGCGCGTATTCCTCCCCCGGCTCAGCCGATGCTGCCCTTCATCTCCAGCCGAATCAAATTGTTCATTTCCACCGCGTATTCCAGCGGCAGCTCCTTGGAAACATTGTCGGCAAAGCCGCTGACGATCAGCGCCCTGGCGTCCTCCTCGCTGAGTCCTCTGGACATCAGATAGAACACGGCGTCGCTGCTGATGCTGCCGATTTTGGCCTCGTGGCCGATGGCGGCGTCCTTGGTGCGGATGTCCATGGCGGGGATCGTGTCGGACCGGGACGCGGAATCCAGCATCAGGGACTGGCAGGACACGGAGGATTTGGCGCGGGACGCGCCCTTCTGCACCACCACGCTGCTGCGGAAGGTGCTCACGCCGCCGTCCTTGCTGATGGAGCGGGTGTTCATATAGGAGCTGGTGTCCGGCGCGGCGTGGACCACCTTGGCGCCGGTGTCGAGGTTCTGGCCGCTTCCGGCGAAGGTGACGCCGGTGAACTCCATTTTCGCGCCTCTGCCCTTGAGGATGCTCATAGGATACAGGCAGCCCACATGGGAGCCGAAGGAGCCGGACACCCATTCGATGACGCCGCCCTCCTCCACCAGCGCTCGCTTGGTGTTCAGATTGTACATATTCTTGGACCAGTTTTCGATGGTGGAGTACCGGAGCTTCGCGTTTTTGCCCACGAACAGCTCCACGCAGCCCGCATGGAGGTTGGCCACGTTGTATTTCGGCGCGGAGCAGCCCTCGATGAAATGGAGGCTGGCTCCCTCGTCCACGATGATAAGGGTGTGTTCAAACTGGCCCGCGCCCTTGGCGTTCAGCCGGAAATAGGACTGGAGCGGGATCGACACCTGTACGCCCTTCGGCACATAGACAAAGGAGCCGCCGGACCAGACCGCTCCGTGGAGCGCCGCAAATTTGTGGTCCCTGGGCGTCACCAGGTGCATAAAGTGCTCCCGGACCATGTCCGCGTACTCGCCGGTCAGGGCGCTCTCCATATCGGTGTACACCACGCCCTCGGCGGCCACCTCGTCCCGGACATTGTGGTACACCAGCTCGGAATCGTACTGGGCTCCCACCCCGGCCAGGGACTTGCGCTCCGCCTGGGGAATTCCCAGCCGCTCAAAGGTGTCCTTGATGTCCTGGGGGACGTTCTCCCAACTGTTCTGCATCCCGGTGTTCGGCCGCACATAGGTCACGATATGGTCGATGTCCAGGCCCTCCAGGGAGGGACCCCAATCCGGAATTTCCAGCTCATGGTAGGTCTGGAGGGATTTCAGCCGGAACCGGCGCATCCACTCCGGGTCGTTTTTCTGGTCGGAGAGCTGATGGATGATGTCGGGGGTCAGCCCCTCCTCAATTCGGTAGGAATCGTGCTCCTCATTCCGGATGTCGTAGACGCTCCGGTCGATGTCCGCCACATAGCTTTTTTCCCGCATGGCCTTCGCTCCTTTCGCCTAGTCCGTGCCGGCGGCAAGGTCCTGGAAGCCTCTGGCGTTGATCTCGCCCACCAGCTCCGCGCCGCCGTGCCGGACGATCCGGCCGTTTTCCATGACGTGGGTCTGGTCCACGGTCAGCGCGTCGAGTATTTTGGCGCTGTGGGTGATAATCAGCAGACTGCCCTGACAGCGCTCCTTGTAGGCACGGATGCCCTGGGACACGGTACGGACCGCATCCACGTCCAGGCCGGAATCCGTTTCGTCCAGAATGGCCAGCTTTGGCTCCAGCATCAGCATTTGCAGAATCTCCGCCTTCTTCTTCTCGCCGCCGGAAAAGCCCACGTTCAGGTCCCGCTCCGCATAGGACTCGTCCATGTCCAGAAGCCGCATGGTTTCGCTGAGCTTCCGCTTGAAGCTCCAGAGGCGGACGCGATTGCCGGTCCGCTGCTCCAGGGCGCTGCGGATAAAGGCGCTGAGGGTGACGCCGGGAACCTCCAGCGGGTTCTGAAAGGAGAGGAAGATGCCCCGCTTCGCACGCTCGTTGACAGGAAGCTCCGTGATGTCGTCGCCGTCGAACCATATGCGCCCGGCATTCACGGTGTAGCCGGGATTGCCTGTGATGGCGTAGCCCAGGGTGGACTTCCCGGTGCCGTTGGGTCCCATCAGAACGTGGGTCTCATTGGCGCCGATGGTCAGACTGACGCCCTTTAGAATCTGCGCTTCGCCTGCGCTCACATACAGGTCCTTGATCTCCAATAGGTCCATAGAAGATGCTCCTTTTGCTCCAGGGAGTTCGATACCCTGTTCATATCATATTATTATAGTAGGAATTATATCCGCTGTTTTATACTATGTCAATAGGAATTTTGCATAAAGACGCCGGGAACCGCGTAAAGCCGGAGAAGAATTGCCCGACAGCCGTTATGCGCTGTCGGGCGAAATGGCATCGTTTCAGGCTTTCCAAAGGCTGTGCAGGTTGCAGTAGGCGTAGGCGGCCTCCACCTCGTCCCCCTCGCACAGAGCGAATACGGCGGTGGGCTTTTGTCCGGGCTGGAGACATTTGCGCTGGTTGCCCTGCTTGGTTTGCAGGGAGATCCACTCGATATAGTGCTCAGGCAGCATGGGATGCTCCACAGAGCCGACGGTGACGGTCACGAGGTTGCCCTCTACCCGGTAGACAGGGACGTGCTTTTCCGTGGCGGCGTCGGTGGTGCCGGGAATCAGCTCCTTCATTTTCTGGCCGCAGCACATGACAGGAACGCCGGCGTCTTTGACCTTGGCGATGATGTTGCCGCAGTGCTCGCAAATGTAAAATTTCTGTTCCATAGTATTACCTCCTTAGCGGGTGGTTGGTATGTGTGCCTGCGCCGAGAATATCGCGGCTTGGGCCTGGGGTTCCTTCCTGGGAAGGACAAGTCTATTATAATGCGGGGTCCATGGAAAATCAACCCTGATAGCAGGATTTCCCGAACGAATCGAAAAAATACCCGGGAGCTGCCGACGCGCTCATCGTCCGAGGCGGCCCTTAAAATCCTCATAGCCGAAGGAGCGCAGGCAGTGAAGCCCGTCCCGCCAGACGTAGATGGCAGGAAGGGGCATCCCGTTGAAGGTGTTGTTCTTGCAGGTGGTGTAGATGGCCATGTCGCCAAAGAGCAGCAGATCTCCCTCCCGGAGCGGCGCGGAGAAGCTGTAATCTCCGATCACATCCCCGGCCAGACAGGTGGGACCGCCCAGGCGGTAGGTGTGGGCCAGTACGCCCGGCGCCTCCGCGCCGTACAGGGGCGGACGGTAGGGCATTTCCAGCACATCCGGCATATGGCAGGCGGCGCTGGCGTCTAAAATGGCGATCCGGGTGTCTCCGTTTTCCGGTATGTCCAGCACACGGGCGGCCAGATAGCCCGCGTTCAGGGCCCAGGCCTCTCCCGGCTCCAGATAGACCTGTACATCCCAGCGCCGCTGCGCGTCACAGATGCACCGCTCCAGCCGCGCAAGGTCATAGCCCGGCCGGGTGATGTGGTGTCCGCCGCCAAAATTCAGCCACCGCATACGGGGCAGAATGTCGCCGAAGCGTGCGTCCACAGCCTCCAGCGTGATTTCCAGCGCGTCGGCGTCCTGCTCGCAGAGGGTGTGGAAGTGGAGGCCGTCCAGCAGCCCGGTCAGCTCCGGGGTCATGTGCTTATCCCACTGAGCGCGGGTGGTCCCCAGGCGGCTGCCGGGGGCGCAGGGGTCGTAGATGGCGTGGCCCTCCTGGGTGGAGCACTCCGGATTGATGCGTAGCCCGACGCTTTTGCCCGCCGCCTTTGCCGCGGGGCCGTACCGGGAAAGCTGCCGGGGAGAGTTGAACACAATGTGGTCCGCGTAGCGCAGCAGGTCGTCAAATTCCCCGTCCCGATAGGCCCCGCAGAACACATGGACCTCCTTGCCGGGCATCTCCTCCGCGCCCAGGCGGGCCTCATACAGGCCGCTGGCCTCGGTCCCGGCCAGATAGGGGGACAGGACCGGGTACAGGTCGTAGTTGGAAAACGCCTTCTGCGCCAGCAGAATCCGGCAGCCCGTGCGTTCCGCCACGCCCGACAGCACCTGGCCGTTGCGCCGCAGGGCGGCCTCGTCCAGAATATAGCAGGGGGTGGGGAGAGCGCCAAACAGCGCCGCCGGGGTCTGTCCGCCCAGACCCGAAAAGGGCGGACGGGGATCGCGTCCCATCAGTCCACCAGCACCGGGTCCCGGCGCTCGCGTTTGGGCAGGCCGTATTTGTCCAGGGCGGCCAGGAACGGGTCGGGGTCAAGCTCCTCCACCGTGTAGACGCCGGGCTTTTTCCACTGTCCGGTCAGCAGCATCAGGGCGCCGCACATGGCGGGGACGCCGGTGGTATAGCTGATGGCCTGACTGCCCACCTCCCGGTAGCACGCCTGGTGGTCACAGACATTGTAGATGTAGTAGGTCTTGTCCCGGCCGTCCTTCTTCCCGGTGAAGATGCAGCCGATGTTGGTCTTGCCCTTGGTGCGGGGACCGAGACTGGCCGGATCCGGCAGCAGGGCCTTGAGGAACTTGATCGGCACGATCTGATGGCCCTCAAATTCGATGGGCGTGGTGGAGAGCATTCCCACGTCCTCCAGACAGCGCATATGGTCCAGATAGCTCTGGCCAAAGGTCATAAAGAACCGGATGCGCCGCACCTCCGGGATATTCAGAGCAAGACTCTCGATCTCCTCGTGGTGGAGCAGGTACATATCCTTGCGGCCCACCTGGTCGAACTCGTACTCCCGCTTGACGCTCATGGGCGGGATCTCCACCCAGTGGCCGTCCTCCCAATAGCTGCCGGGAGCGGAGACCTCCCGCAGATTGATCTCCGGGTTGAAGTTGGTGGCGAAGGCGTAGCCGTGGTCGCCGCCGTTGCAGTCCAGAATGTCGATGGTGTCGATGGTGTCGAACTCGTGCTTTTTGGCGTAGGCGCAGTAGGCCTGGGTCACGCCGGGGTCGAAGCCGCAGCCCAACAGGGCGGTCAGACCCGCGTCCTCAAATTTCTTGCGGTAGGCCCACTGCCAGCTATAGTCGAAATAGGCGGAGAAGCCCGCCTCCCTGCAGCGCTTTTCATAGATGGCCCGCCATGTTGGGTCGTCGGTGTCCTCCGGCTCATAGTTGGCGGTGTCCATGTAGCTGACGCCGCAGGCCAGACACGCATCCATGATGGTCAGGTCCTGGTAGGGCAGGGCGATGTTCATAACCAGATCGGGCCGGTAGCTGCGGATGAGGTCGATCAGCTCCTGCACGTTGTCCGCGTCCACCCGGGCGGTGGTGAGCCTTGTGGCGGTCCCGGGGGCGAGCTCCGCAGCCAGGGCGTCGCATTTGGACTTGGTGCGGCTGGCAATGCACAGCTCGGAAAAGACCTCGCTGGCCTGACAGCATTTATGGATCGCAACGGAGGCCACGCCGCCGCAGCCGATGACTAAAACCTTGCTCATTGTCGTTCTCTCCTTTTTATTTTTTGCATAGGGCCAGGATCAGCTCCCGCAGCGTCTTACAGGCGGTGGCGGTGGACACGCCGCTGGGGTCCAGTCCCGGAGCCAGCTCGTTGATGTCCGCGCCCACCACATTGGCGGCGCAGACGGAGCCGATGGCGTCCAGAAGCTCGGAAAAGCTGACGCCGCCCGCCTCCGGGGTCCCGGTGCCCGGGAACACGGACGGGTCCAGGCAGTCCAGGTCGATGGTGAGGTAGACGGGAACCCCGCTCAGACGCAGGGCGCGGACGGTTTCCGTCAGGCCGTGGAAGCCGAAGGGATGCAGCTCGGTATGGGCCTTGGCAAACTGAAACTCCGTCCGGTCGCCGCTGCGGATGCAGAACTGGTGGATGCGTCCGTCGCCCAGCAGCTCATGGCATCGCCGCAGGACGCAGGCGTGACTGAGCCTCGCGCCCAGATAGTCGTCCCGGAGGTCGGCATGGGCGTCAAACTGGAGGATGTGCAGCTCGGGGTACCTCCGCGCCGCCGCACGGACAGCCCCCAGCGTCACCAGATGCTCGCCGCCCAGCAGCAGCGGGAGCTTGCCGTCCTCCAGAATTTCGGCGGCGCGGGCCTCGATGTCCCGGAGCGCCGCCTCCGGACTGCCGAAGCAGAGCTCCATGTCTCCGCTGTCGAATACGGCATAGTCGGTCAGGTCGGCGTCCTGATAGATGCTGTAGGTCTCCAGACCAAAGCTCTCGTGCCGTATGGCCGAGGGGCCAAACCGCGCGCCGGGCCGGTAGCTGGTGGTGGAGTCAAAGGGCGCGCCGTACAGGACGATCCTCGCGTCCGCGTAGGAGGCGTCGCAGCCGATAAAGGTCTCAATGTTGGGCGCAAGCATCAGTCCTCCACCTCCCGCAGCATCTCCTCCAGAAAGGCCGGGAGCCAGAAGGCGCCCACATGGAGCCGGGTGGTGTAATACTGCGTGCGGAGATTCAGCGCGTTCCATGCCGCCGCGTCCAGGTCGTCGATGGGGTGGTATTTCTTGCTGGCAAAGCCAAAGAGCCAGTAGCCCGCCGCGTAGGTGGGGATGTGGGCCTGATACACCCGGCTGATGGGGAAGGTGGCGGCGATGCGCTTGTGGCTGCGCTGCATGGCGTTGGCGTCCTCGGCGTAGAAGGGGCTGCCCTGCTGGTTGACCATGATCCCGTCGGGCCGCAGGGCGTTGTAGCAGTTGCCGTAAAATTCCCTGGTGAACAGGCTCTCCGAGGGGCCGAAGGGGTCCGTGGAGTCCACGATGATGAGGTCGTAGTCGGTCTTGCAGCGGCGGATATATTTCAGCGCGTTTTCAAAGTGAATGTGTACCCGGCGGTCGTCCATGCGGCAGGCGTTGCTGGGCAGGTAGGCGCGGCAGGCCTCCACCACCTGGGGGTCCATCTCCACCAGGTCGATGCGCTCCACCCGGTCGTAGCGGGTCAGCTCCCGGACCACGCCGCCGTCCCCGGCACCGATGACCAGAATATCCCGGATCCCGGTATGTACCGCCATGGGAACATGGGTAATCATTTCGTCGTAGATGAATTCGTCCCGCTCTGTCAGCATCACCTTGCCGTCCAGGGCCAGGACACGGCCGAACTCCGGCGTCTCAAGGATGTCGATGCGCTGGTAGGCGCTTTGGGCGGAGTATAGCTGCCGGTCCACGCGGATGCTGTATTTCACATCCGGGGTGTGCATTTCACTGAACCACATTTCCATTTTTTTGTTGCACCCCCTTATGCCAGTACGTTGATATTGTTGATCTCAGGGTCCTCAGGGCCGGTCATGCTGCACCCCTTGGCCTTGGCGTATTCGATATAGTTCAGGATGTCGGCGGTAATGCGCTCGCCTGGGGCCAGAATGGGAATCCCAGGGGGATAGCACATGACAAACTCGCTGCAGACCCGGCCCTGGCTGCTCCGCAGAGGCAGACTGACCTTCTCCGCGTAAAAGGCCTCCTGGGGGCTGGTGACGACCTCGGGGTCGATGTATTCCTGGGAGAGCATACCCGCGCCGTCGGTCTGGTAGCGCCGCCGGATCTCCGCCAGGGCGCTGACCAGCCGCTCCACCTCCTGGGGACGGTCCCCCATGGAGAGGTAGGCGAGGATGTTGCCGATGTCTCCGAATTCGATCTGGATGTCGTATTCGTCCCGGAGAATGTCGTACACCTCGATGCCCGCGAGTCCGATGTCCAGAGTGTGGATGCTCAGCTTGGTGGTGTCGAAGTCAAAGATGGCGTTGCCGTCGATCAGCTCCCGGCCAAAGGCGTAGTAGCCGCCCACATCGTTGATCTCCTGCCGGGCGTACTCCGCGATTTCGGCCACGGACTGAAAGACCTGGCGGCCCCGCAGCGCCAGATTGCGGCGGCTGATGTCCAGACTGGACAT
>CAZBOR010000026.1:0-18187 GCA_964493585.1 uncultured Oscillospiraceae bacterium | reverse complement strand
CGCGCTTGAATGGGGTTCAAGAGGCCCCGAGTTCGAATCTCGGCACTCGGACCAACGTCGGAGCAAAGTCCGCTTTGCTCCGGCGTATTTTTTGCCCTTGGCAGAAAATACGCCATCCGCCCGCTCCCTTGCTCCTCCTTTTCCGCAAAAGGTCACGCTCGGCTCGCCTGCTCGCCGCGGCTCGCTGTCGCTACCAACCTTTTGCGGGGATGCGCGGGTTCGGCGCTGCCAGCCAAAGCACCGGAAAATTCCTTTCCCCAGTCCTTAGACACGTTAGAGCAAAGTCCGCTTTGCTCCGACGTATTTTTTTGCCTTCTGCGGCCATATCAGGCGTCGCCGTATTCCGGGGCGTCGGAGGGGTGCTTTTCCGCCTTTTCGGCGGCCTTGCGTTCGGCTTTCATGCGCTTGGCGTCCTCCTTCTCCTTCTCCTTTTTGAGCTTGGCGTCCTCCTTCTCCTTTTCCTTCTTGAGCTTGGCGTCCTCCTCGGGATCGCCGGAGCGGATAACGGCCAGGAGCTGTTCGCAGGCGGTCTTGGCGGCGCAGGAGGCCAGTGCCAGACGCATGGCCATGACGGTCAGATCGTCGGCGGTCAGGTCCGGGTCGATGTCCGCGTCCACAGCCTGATAGGCCTCGTTGATGCCCCGGAGGAGCTTTTCATAAAAGGCGTCCTCCTGGCCCGGAACGATCTCCCGGTCCAGCAGCAGCTTCATATCCTTGACGGTCAGGACGTTTTTGAGCAGGCCGATGGCGGTCAGGTAGATCAGGTGCTCCTTGTGGTAGCGTTTCCCGCAGGCGCGGGGAAGAAGCCCGTCCTTCACATAGTTGTTTATCATGGCTGAGGTCATGGAGGGTACCTTGCCGCCCACGCTTTGCCGGGGCAGATAGGACACCACCTGGTCCATATACAGATCAATATCCGGCAGAGTCTCCCACGGCTCCGGCCGGTCCTGGGCCAGCAGCGCCTTGATTCTGGTGATCTCGTCCATGTCACCGCCTCCTTTTGGATACATTATACCATAATTTAGAGAAAAGGGAAGGGGAAAAACGAAAAACGGCGGATGCCTACTCCATGGAGGCCTTGGGAAGGCTCCAGCGGAAGTGGGCCGAAAGCCCGCGGATGAGGACCACCAGGATCGCGCCCAGGCTCATGGCCCAGATGCTCGGCACCAAGGGCCACAGTCCGGCACACAGCAGCGCTCCCGCCAGGGAGGCGCAGGCGTAGATGTGCTTGACAAAGATATAGGGGGTGTTCCCGGCCAGCACGTCCCGCAGGACGCCGCCGCCTACGCCCGTGATGACGCCCACGAAGGTCAGCAGGAACAGATTGTAGGACCCGGACAGGGCGAAGGCCGCCTGCACGCCGATGACGGTGAATACGCCCAGCCCCACGGAATCCATGGACAGCATCAGCCGGTCGTAGATCTGCTGATATTTCCGAAACAGCCGCCGGATACAGGGCAGGAATACGATGGCGGCAGTGACCAGGGCGGCGACCGCATAGATGGGGTCCCGGAAGGTGGCCGGAGGCGTGACGCCCAGGATCAGGTCCCGGAGAACGCCGCCGCCCACGGCGGTGGTGAGGCCCAGGATCATAACGCCGAACACGTCCATGCCCTTCTTCATGGCGGTCATGGCGCCGGAGATGGAGAAGGCCACAGTACCCACCAGCTCCAGGATCAGAATGAAAAACTCCATAAATATGCTCCTTTGTATATCATCCGTGATACAGGCAAGGAAAGTATACCGCATATGCACGGGGAAATCAAGAGGGACAGAGACGGCGCAAAAAAACAGTGGAAGAAGTAAAATGTTGATAAAGTTCAAAAAATATTCACACATCCGGCGTCTACTTGTGCTAACATACAGATAGTGAACTGGTGTTTCAGATCTTCGGTTCTCCTCTCTTTCTTTCCGCTCCTATAGTGAACTCTTCCGAAGATACCGGTTTGCAACAGGCGTCGGCGCATCTGTTCCGTGCGCCGACGCCCTTTTTCGGAGGTAAACACAATGTACGGATTGTTTCAGAGATTGAAAATGCAGATGCTTCTATCGGCGGCCCTTACGCTGCTGCTGGGCATTATGCTGCTGGTTGCGCCGGGGATGGCGGTGAACACGCTGTTTCTGGTGCTGGGCTGGGTCCTAATCATCACCGGCGCGGCCTCGCTGATTACAGCCATCTGTCTCCGGGGCAAGCCCGTGGGACAGGGCGAGCTGGTGCTGGGCCTGATACAGCTTGCCTCCGGCCTGGTGGTGCTGCTGCGGCCCACGTTTTTGATGTCGGTGTTCGGCATTGTGCTGGGACTGGTGCTGGTGCTCCACGGCGCACGGGATGTGCAGAGCGCCAGGGAGGCCAAGGCCCTGGGCTATGAGTGGAAGGTCTCGCTGGCGGTGGGCCTGGTGACGCTGGTGATGGGCGCGCTGGTGATGATAAACCCCTTCTCCACGGCCAAGCTGCTGATGCGGGCGGCGGGTCTGTGCCTGATTTTAGACGGGGTCGGAGGACTGCTGATGGTGGCGGCGGACAGACGCTGATACCTTAATTCGGAAACATGGCAGCGGTCAGAGCCGCTGCCATAATTTTTTCCCGAAACGGGAAGGGGCTTATTTCCCTTGTTTTCACAGACGCCGTGCCGCGCTTTCTCCGGTCAGGACGGCGAAAAATGAAAGAATGAATCCTATTTTGCGGGATCCTGCAAACTTTCTCTTGCTTTTTTTACGGGATATGTTAGAATTAAATAGATATAAAGTGGAAAAACGGGGCTTAAAAATGTAGGTTTGTTTTCAAAGGCGAAGGATTCTGAAATAACAGCTTCATTTTTTCAAGGTTAGGAGAGAATTCTATGAAAAAAATCATGAGCCTGCTGCTGGTTGCATCCATGGTGCTGGTATTGTTGGCGGGCTGCGGCGGTGACGCGGCCGGTAGCACCGGAGAGGCGGCCTCTGATTCCGGGGCTGTCGGGACAGATTCCGGCACGGAGCTGGATACCGCCAGCTTTCTGAAGATCGCGGACGTCACCCCGGATACGGTGGACCCCCAGTGTACCACGGAATACTATCTGGTGTCCATGAACGTCATGGACCGTCTGGTGGAGGTCCAGGCCAACGGCGACGGGACCTCGGAGATCGTGCCGTCCCTGGCCAAGTCCTGGGAGATTTCCGACGACGGCCTCACCTACACCTTCTATCTGCAGGAGGGCGTCAAGTATTCCAACGGCGCGGATATGACCGCCTCGGATGTGCTCTACTCGATCAAGCGGATGCTGACCTATGAGAAGGCCGTCAACGACGACATCTATGACATCATCGAGGGGGCCGAGGCCCTGCAAAACGGCGAGACGGAGGAGCTGTCCGGCTTTGAGCTGGTCGGCGACTACGAGTTCAGGATCACCCTGTCCTCGCCCTACGCGGCGTTCCTGGCCTGCCTGACGACGCCCGGCGCGTCCATTCTGGACGAGGAGACCACGGAGGCCGCCGGAGATCAGTTCGGTCTGGACCCGGCCCTGACCATCGGCACCGGACCCTTCATCTTCTACTCCTGGGAGCTGAACTCCGAGATGATTTTGATCGCCAATGAGGACTGCTGGAGCGGCGCGCCCAAATGCGACGGCATTGTGGTCAAGGACATCCCGGATGAGGCCACTCAGAGAATGATGTTTGAAAATGGCGAGCTGGACCTGCTGGACCTGGACAACGCCTCCTCCCAGCTGGAATACTTCCTGGACAATCCCGACTACGCGGATCAGATCGTCTCCGGCCCCAGGGTGGGCATCCACTACATCTGCCTGAATCAGGCGTATGAGCCGCTGAATAATGTGCTGGTCCGTCAGGCGCTCCAGCGCGCCGTGGACCGTCAGGCCATTCTGGACGCGCTCTACGCGGGCCAGGGCCAGCTGGAAAACGGCATCTTCCCCCACGGCCTCATCGGCTACAACGCGGACCTGGCGGAGATTCCCTATGACGTGGAGGCCGCCAAAGAGCTGCTGGCCGAGGCCGGCTATGCCGACGGCTTTGAGATGGATATCTGCTATTCCTCCGACTCCTCCCAGTCCACCAAGGACCTGCTGGAGATCGTGGCCGCCCAGTGGGGCGAGATCGGCGTCACCGTCAACGTGGTGGAGGTCGATGAGGGCAGCTATCTCGACAAGCGCGCCGCCGGGGAGATCGAGGCGTACAAGGCCGACTGGTCCGCCGACTTCAACGACCCCGACAACTTTATCTACACCTTCTTCGGCAACATGGACAATGTGAACCGCCGAGGCTTCGGCTACACCAATGAGGAGGTCATCGCCCGCGTGGCTGCCGCCCGCGCCATCGTGGACGAGGACGAGCGGATCGCCGAATACCAGGCGCTGGAGGAGATCATCGTGCAGGAGGACGCCTGCTGGATCCCGCTGTTCTCCAAGCAGCACCTGTATGTGGTCAACCCCAGAGTCACCGGGTTTACCGTGTCCTGGAATGGCTGGAGCAACAACTACTACCACAACGTGGGTATCGTAACGGAATAATCAGCGTATCGGGGGAAGGGCGTCGAAGGGCGCCCTTCCGTGTCTGTAGCTTGAAAAGGGGGTTGCCCTGTGATAAAAAAGATCGTGAAGCGGATTCTGGTGTCCATCCCGGTGCTGATCGGCGTGGTGCTGCTGATTTTCTGGATGCTCAACGTGGTGCCGGGAAACCCCATCGAAATCATGATGAAGGAGCACGTGAAGGCCGACGTGGTGGAGCGCATGACGGAGTATTACGGCCTCAATGACCCCATTCTGGTGCAGTTTGGCCGCTATGTGGTCAACGCCCTCCATGGAGACTTCGGCATTTCCTATAAGCTCAACCGGGATGTCACGGGTGTGATTCTGGATGCGTTTCCCTACACGGTGAAGCTGGCGGTGGCCGCCGCCGTGGTGGCCTGGGTCATCGGCATCCCGGCGGGCATTGTCGCGGCCGTAAAAAAGAATACCCTGCTGGACCGGATGTTCATGGGCGTGAGTCTGCTGGGCGTGTCCATGCCGGTGTTCTGGGCGGCGCTGCTGTTTCAGTATCTGTTCGCCTATAAGCTGGGCTGGTTCCCGGTGTCCGGGGTGGAGGGATGGAAAAGCTATGTGCTGCCCGCCATCGTCCTGGGCTGGAGCAGCGCGGGGACCATCGCGCGGCTGACCCGGTCCAATCTGCTCGAAGCGCTGGAGGAGGACTACATACGAACCGCCTGGGCCAAGGGGCTGGGACAGTCCGGCGTCATTGTCCGGCACGCCTTCAAAAACGCGCTGCTGCCGGTCATCACCATGATGGCGATCCAGGTGGCGTCGCTGCTGTCCGGCGCGGTCATCACGGAGACGGTGTTCGCCATCCCCGGCGTGGGCCGGCTGGCGGTAAACGCCATCTCCAGCCGGGATATGCCGCTGCTCCAGGGGACGGTGATCTTCACCACGGTGCTTATTATCCTGGGGAATCTGATCGCGGATGTGCTGTACTCCGTCATTGACCCCAGAATCCGCAGCGGAAGCTGAGAGGGGAGGCGCAGCATGAAAGAGACAAAGACCGCAGATCAGGATACAGACCGCCGGGAGGACCTGGCCGCAGAGCTGGGGGAGACCGAGAGCGCGTGGGACAAATTCAAGACCATGTGCTCGGAGAACAAGCTGGCGGCGGCCTCCGCCGTGGTAATCATCCTGATCGCGCTGACGGCCATCTTCGCGCCGCTGACGGCGCCCTATGACCCCACGGCCCAGGACCTGACCAACCGGCTCCAGGGCATGAGCCTGGCGCATCCCTTCGGCACGGACCAGCTTGGCCGGGATGTGCTCAGCCGGATGATCTACGGGGCGCGTATCTCCCTTTGCATCGGCATTTTCCCCACGCTCATCTCCATGATATTGGGGACCGTGCTGGGGCTCATGTCCGGCTATCTGGGAAAGACCGTGGATTTCATCATCATGCGTCTGGCGGACATCACCATGGCGTTTCCGTCGCTGCTGCTGGCGATGGTGGTCATGTACACCCTGGGAAGCGGCATCATCAATATCTTCCTGGCGCTGACCATCGTATCCTGGGCCGGGACGGCCAGGGTGGTCCGGGCGCAGACCCTTTCTCTCCGGGAGCAGGAGTATGTGGAGGCCGCCAGAAGCATGGGCGTCGGCAGCTTTACCACCATGTTCCGCCACATTCTGCCCAACTGCCTGCCCTCGCTGATCGTGCTGTTCACGCTGAATATTCCCGGCTCCATTCTGTCGGAATCCAGCCTGAGCTTTCTGGGCATCGGCGCGCAGTCTCCCTCCACAAGCTGGGGCCTGATGGTGTCCGAGGGCAAGGACTACCTCTTTACCGACCCGGTCATCGCGATCGCGCCCGGCGTTGCGATTCTGGTGCTGGCCCTGGCGTTCAACTTCCTGGGCGACGGCGTCCGGGATGTGCTGGACCCCTACACCAAGCAGCAGTAAGGATGTGCAGTGATGGAACATACATTGAAAATTGAGCATTTGCAGACCCAGTTCCTGACGAAGAAGGGCGTTGTGCCTGCCGTGGACGACGTTTCCATCGAGATTCCCAGGGGCAAAATCGTGGGTCTGGTGGGGGAGAGCGGCTGCGGCAAGAGCGTGACCGCCATGAGCATCCTGCAGCTTGTAAGAAAGCCCGGAAAAATCGTGGGCGGCAGGATTATGCTCCTGGGCCGGGATCTGCTGGAGGCCGGTCCCGCGGAAATGCGGTCTGTCCGGGGCAACGACATCTCGATGATCTTCCAGGAGCCCATGACCTCCCTCAACCCGGTGTACACCGTGGGGCGGCAGGTCCGGGAGGCCATCATGCTGCACCAGAGGGTCAGCAAGCGGGAGGCCAGGGAGCGGGTCATTGATATGTTCCGGAAAATCGGCATCCCGGAGCCGGAGAAGCGATACAACGCCTATCCCCACCAGCTCTCCGGCGGTCTCCGGCAGCGAGTAATGATCGGCATGGCTATGGTCTGCGAGCCGGAGCTGCTGATTGCCGACGAGCCGACCACGGCCCTGGACGTGACCATCGAGGCCCAGATTCTGCGGCTTATGAAGGAGCTGCGGGACGAACACGGCACCTCCATCCTGCTGATTACCCACAATATGGGCGTGGTGGCGCAGATGTGCGACTATGTGTATGTGATGTACGCCGGGAAGGTCATGGAGCAGGCGGAGACCTTTGAGCTGTTCCGCAACACCCGGCACCCCTATACCATCGGACTGCTGAAGTCCATCCCCCGCATGGACAGCCAGGTGGAGCGGCTCTACAGCATCCGGGGCGTGGTGCCGAATCTGCGGAAGCTCCCGGAGGGGTGCAGCTTCTGCACCCGCTGCGACTATGCCGGGGAGCGCTGCCGCAGCGTCCGTCCGGAGCTGTATCCGGTGGCGGAGGGCCACGCCGTCCGCTGCTACCGCTGTGAAGAGGAGGCCGAAGGCCATGGATGAGAGGAAGGTGCTGCTGGAGGCCCGGAATCTGGTCAAGGAGTTTCCGGTGACGGGCGGGTCCAGGAAAAGCGTGGTCCACGCCGTGTCCGGCGTAAGCCTGACCATCTACCAGGGGGAAACCCTGGCTCTGGTGGGGGAGAGCGGCTGCGGGAAGAGCACCCTGGGCCGGCTCCTGCTGCGGCTCATGGACCCGACCTCCGGCGAGGTGATCTTTGACGGCACGGACCTGTCCGGCTGCAGGGGCAGGGAGCTGCGGGAGCTTCGCAGACAGATGCAGATCGTTTTCCAGGACCCCTACGCCTCGCTGAATCCCCGGATGAATGTGGAGCGCATCATCGCCGAGCCGCTGATTACCCACAAGGTCTGTGCCGGCAGGGCGGAGACCAGAGCGCGGGTGCTGGAGCTGATGCGGGAGGTGGGAATCCCGGCGGAGTTCCTCCACCGCTATCCCCACCAGTTCTCCGGCGGCCAGCGCCAGCGCATCGGCATCGCGCGGGCTCTGGCCCTGAAGCCCCGGCTCATTGTCTGCGACGAGCCGGTGTCCGCTCTGGATGTTTCCATCCAGTCCCAGGTGCTCAATCTGCTGGAGGATCTGCAGGAGCAGTACGGCCTGACCTATCTGTTCATCTCCCATGACCTGAGCGTGGTGCGCCATATCTCAGACCGGGTGTGCGTGATGTTCCTGGGCCGCCTCTGCGAGACCGGCAGCACGGCGGAGATCTACGCCCGGCCCATCCACCCCTATACCAGATTCCTGCTGGACTCGGTCCCCAAGCCGGACCCGGAGCAGCGGAACGACAGCCGGGAGCTGCTCTCCGGCGAGATACCCAGTCCGGTGAATCCGCCCTCCGGGTGCCGGTTCCGGACCCGATGCCCCTATGCGGACGAAATCTGCGCCAGGGAGGTCCCGGCGCTGGAGGACCTTGGCGGCCGTCAGGTGGCCTGTCACCATCCTCTGGACGGATAAGACGCAGCGGATGGGCAGCCATGCGGAAAAACGGGCATGGCTGCCCGCTTTCTGCGCCGGGCTCTTGATTTTCTGCCCGGTTTCGGGTACACTGGAGTAAAAAAGAAGGAAAGAAGGATTCCTATGAGCCACGCGGTGGATATGCACTGCGACACCATTTCCCGTCTGTGGCGGGAACGGCAGGCAGGCAGCCCCCAAAGCCTCCGCAGCAGCAAGCTGTGCGTTGACCTGGAAAAGATGCGGCAGGGGGGATACCTGCTCCAGAATTTTGCCATGTTTGTGTTTCTGCGGGAGGATACAGACCCGCTGGTAAGCGTGCTGGAGCTGATTGACGAGTATTACCGGCAGATGGAGGAGAACCGGGACCTGGTCGCGCCGGTGCTTAGCTATGCGGACATTGAGAAAAACCGGGCGGCGGGAAAGCTCTCGGCGCTGCTGACCATCGAGGAGGGCGGGGTGCTGAAGGGGAATATCCAGGTGCTTCGGGACCTCTACCGGCTGGGCGTGCGGATGCTGACCCTCACATGGAACTTTGAAAATGAAATCGGCTGGCCCAATACGGTGGGGAAAATGCCCGATTACGACCCCGGCCGGCGCTACGGCCTCAAGCCCCGAGGCATTGAGATCGTCCGGGAGATGAACCGTCTGGGGATGATCGTGGACGTGAGCCATCTGGGGGACGACGGCTTCTGGGATGTGGTGAAGTATTCGGACAGCCCCTTTGTGGCCTCCCACTCCAACGCCAGGGCGGTCTGCGACCACACCCGGAATCTGACGGACGACATGATACGCGCCCTGGCGGACAAGGGCGGCGTCATGGGCATCAATTTCTGCAACAGCTTTCTCAGCGACCACGGCAGCGGCGCCCTGGAGGATATGGTCCGCCACATGAAGCACATCCGGAATGTGGGCGGCATCGGCTGCCTGGGCCTCGGCACCGACTTTGACGGCATCGACAACGAGCCGGAGGTCCGGGACGCATCCGAAATGCCGAAGCTGGCCGGGGCCATGGAGCGCGCCGGCTTCACGCCCCGCGAGATCGACGCGGTGTTTTCCGGAAATGTCCTGCGGCTCTATCGGGAGGTACTGAAATGACGGACCCAAGACTGACCCTGGAGCGGCGGATCGAGCATGAGCTCATGAGCTACGACGGCAAGCTGGGGCTGTACGTCAACGACCTGCGGGGAAATGTTATCACCCGGCTGGCGGACGAGCCCTATGAAACCGCCAGCACCATCAAGGTCTACATCCTGGCGGCCCTGTATATGGCCGTGGAGGAGGGGAGGGCCGGCTTGGCGGACCGGCTGGTCTGTGAAAAGCGCTTCTGGATCGACGGCAGCGGCGTCCTGGGGTCCCTGGAGGTGGGGACGGAGCTTTCCGCCAAAAACGTGGCCACCCTGATGATTATCGTCAGCGACAATATTGCCACCAATATGCTCATCGACTATCTGGGGCTGGACTACATCAACGACTGCATTTCGCGTCTGGGCTGCACGGGAACAAGGCTCCACAACGTGCTGGACTTCGCAAAGTACCCGCAGTTGGGAACCACTACGCCCAGGGACTACGGCTCCATGTTTGAGCGCATCGCCCAGGGAACGCTGGTCAGCCCGGCGGCCTCGGCGCAGATGTGGGACATTCTCAGACAGCAGCAATACAACTCCATGCTGATAAAATCCCTGCCCCAGTACTATGTGGACCCGGACAACTACGGCGACGAACAGCTCTTCACCTTCGCCTCCAAGTCCGGCAGCATGAACGCCTGCCGCAACGACGGCGGCATCGTCACCACCCCCTATGGCAGCTATGTCATCGTCATGCTGCATAAGGAGTTTTCGGATAAGCAGTATTATCCGGACCATCCCGCCACGGTCTACGGCGCGCGGGTGAGCCGGCTGATCTTTGACCAGTATCTGGCCCTGGAGGGACGGCTTCGGCCATAGCCGGCGCTTGATTTTGGACTTGTAAAACGGGCCGGGTCCGTGCTATACTAGAGACAATGTGTACCGCAGAGGAGGCATCCCATGGAAAACCGGGAAAAACAGGAAAAACAGCCGACGCTGGAGATCAAGCCCAGCGAGGAATACCACCGGCGTCCCCTCTGGCAGCGGGTGGCGGCCTTTGTGCTCATCGGCCTGGTCGTGGCCGGGACGGTGGCCTGCGCCTTCTGGCAGTATCTATGAGCTATACGCTGATACGCTCCGACCGCCGGACCATCAGCCTGCAGCTCACGAGAGAGGGCCGGGTGGTGGTTCGGGCGCCCCGGCGATGCAGCCGCAGCGATATCGACGAATTTGTGGAGAGCAAATCCGACTGGATCGAGCGCCACCGGCGGGAGCTGCTGGCGCTCAACGCCCGGCGGGAGAGCTTTGCCCTGGCCCATGGGGATGTGATCTCCCTATGCGGCGAGCAGCTCCGGGTGGAGCTGCGTCCGGGACGGCGGCCCGCTCTGGTGCCGGGACGGCTGATCCTGCCCACGGGAGATATGGCGGCGGTGCGGGAGGACATATTGCGCCTGAGCCGCAGCCACAAGCGGTTCTGGCTTCAGTCCCGGCTGGACCACTGGGCCGGGGTCATGGGAATTGACTACCGGGAGCTGCGGATGTCCTCGGCCAGATGCCGCTGGGGGAGCTGCTCCGCCGACGGCGTTATTCGCATCAGCGTGTTTCTGCTGTTCGCGCCGGAACGGGCCATCGACTATGTGCTGGTCCACGAGCTGGCCCATCGGCGGCATTTCGACCACGGCCCTGCGTTCTGGGCGCTGGTGGAGCAGTATATGCCGGACTACGATCAGCAGCGACAGACGCTCCGCCGGTTTCAGCGGGAGCCGCTGGTCCAAAGTCTGGCGATGTAGGAAAGGGAGCGAAACGCCTTGGACTATTTGGTGCTTGTATGGACCTTTTTTAAGATCGGCATTATGACCTTCGGAGGCGGCTACGCCATGCTCCCCATCATCCAGCGGGAGATCGTGGAGAAAAAGGGCTGGGCCACGGAGGAGGAAATCCTCAACTACTATGCCATCGGCCAGTGTACCCCCGGCGTGATCGCCGTGAACACGGCCACCTTCATAGGCAATCGGAGGAAGGGCGCGGCAGGGGGCTTTCTGGCCACCCTGGGCATCGTGCTGCCCAGCCTCATCATCATCTCCGTGATCGCGGCGCTGCTCAACAACTTTGCGGAGCTGGAGCCGGTGCAGCACGCCCTGGCGGGCATCCGCGTGGCGGTGGTGGTCCTGGTGGGCTATTCCGTGGTGAAGCTGGCGAAGGCCGGGGTCAAACGGGCCTTCGGCTGGTGCCTGTTTGTGCTGACGTTTCTGGCGTCGGCGGTGCTGGGCGTGTCCCCGGTGGCGGTGGTGGTTGTGTCCGCAGCCGCGGGACTGATCGCCGGCTATCTGGGGACCGGGAGGGAGAAATCATGAATCTGCTGCTGATGTGTCTGGAATTTTTCAAGACGGGACTGCTCAGCATCGGCGGCGGCCTGGCGACGCTGCCCTTCCTCTATGAGATGGCGGACAAGTACCCCTGGTTCACCCGGAGCCAGCTTTCGGATATGATCGCGGTCAGCGAATCCACGCCGGGACCCATGGGAGTCAATATGGCCACCTACGCGGGCTATACCACGGCGGGGATTCCGGGCGCGGTGCTGGCGACCTTCTCCCTGGTGCTGCCCAGCATCCTCGTCATTCTGATCGTGGCCCGGTTCCTCCAGCGGTTCCAGGACAGCGTGATCGTCAAGCGGGTGCTGTCCGGACTGCGGCCCGCGTCCGTGGGGCTGATCGCGGCGGCGGGCTTCGGAATTCTGAAAATCGCGCTGCGGAGCGATGTGCAGGACGCCGGCATATGGATGCTTGTGGACTATAAGGCGCTGGCGCTCTGCGTGGTGCTGGCGGTGGCCTATCATTTTCTGGGGAAGAAGCTGCACCCCGTTTTGTTTATTGCGGCGGGAGCCGTGGCGGGACTGGTGCTGGGCCTATGAAGCGGATTTTGGGAATCGACCCCGGCTTTGCCACCATCGGCTTTGGCCTCATCGCGGCGGACCGGGCCAGGGTGCAGATGCTTCGCTACGGGGCCATCACCACTCCGGCGGGACTGCCCTTTCCCCAGCGGCTGGGGATGATCTACGACGATATGCTGGAGCTGCTGCGGCTGACGGAGCCGGACAGCGTATCCATGGAGGAGCTGTTCTTCAACACCAACATCACCACGGGCATCCAGGTGGCCCATAGCCGGGGCGTGCTGGTCCTGGCCTGCCAGAAATCCGGGGTGCCGCTCTTTGAATACACGCCGCTTCAGGTGAAGCAGGCGGTGGCGGGCTACGGTCGGGCGGAGAAGCGTCAGGTCATGGATATGACCCGGCGGCTGCTGCATCTGGAGCAGCTCCCCAAGCCCGACGACGCCGCCGACGGTCTGGCCCTGGCCCTGTGCCACGCCAGAAGCTCCACCTCGCTGCTTTCGGACATCAATCGGCAAGGCCGGGAGGGATAGCCTATGTTTTACTACTTAAACGGGACCGTCGCGGTCATCGACCTGGGAATGGTGGTGCTGGACTGCGGCGGCGTGGGGTTTTCCGTGAACACGACGACGACTACCATAGCGCGGCTGCGGCTGGGAGAAAAGGCCCAGCTGTTTACCCACTGCGCCATCCGGGAGGACGCCTTTGACATCTATGGCTTTGTGACCAAGCGGGAGCTGGAGACCTTCCGGCTGCTGATCTCCGTCAGCGGCGTGGGTCCCAGGGCGGCGCTTGCGATCCTCTCCACGGTGACCCCGGACGGGCTGCACATGGCAGTCGTGACCCAGAATGAAAAATCCCTGACTGCCGCTCCCGGCGTGGGGAAGAAGCTGGCCCAGCGCATTTTGCTGGAGCTGAAGGATAAGCTGGGCGCCCAGGCAGAGCTGGACTTCTCCGCCGGGGACGGCGGCGTCGCGCCGGTGCTGCGGCCTGACAGCAAGGCCACCGAGGCGGTCCAGGCACTCCAGGTGCTGGGCTACGACCAGAACTCCATCAGCGCGGCCATGAAGGGCATTGATGTGGAGAATCAGGAGGTCCAGGATATTATCAAGCAGGCGCTGAAGGCCATGATGAAGCAGTAGGAGGGCGGCTATGGGTATTGAATTTTCACAGGAGATGGAGGCGCCCCTCATCACGACCTCCCTGACCTCCGGCGACAGCGCCGAGGCCGGTCTGCGTCCCCAGACGCTGGCGGACTACACCGGACAGGAGAAGGCCAAGAACAATCTGCGGGTCTATATCGAGGCGGCGCGGCGGCGCAGCGAGCCGCTGGACCATGTGCTGCTCTATGGTCCGCCGGGCCTTGGCAAGACCACGCTGGCGGGCGTTATTGCCAACGAGATGGGGGTGAATCTGCGGGTGACGTCAGGCCCGGCCATCGAAAAGACCGGGGACCTGGCGGCGCTGCTGACGAATCTCAGCGAGGGCGACATTCTGTTCATCGACGAGATACACCGCCTCAACCGGGTGGTGGAGGAGCTGCTGTACCCGGCCATGGAGGACTATGCCATCGACATCATCATCGGCAAGGGGCCGTCGGCCAACTCCATCCGCCTGGACCTGCCGCGGTTTACCCTGATTGGGGCCACGACGCGGGCCGGACAGCTTTCGTCGCCCCTGCGGGACCGCTTTGGCGTGTCGCTTCGGCTGGAGCTGTACCAGCCGGAGGAGCTCAAACGCATTGTATTGCGGAGTGCCGCCCTGCTGGGGACCGACATCGACCCGGATGGCGCGATGGAGATCGCCTCCCGGAGCCGGGGTACGCCCCGGCTGGCCAACCGGCTGCTGCGGCGGGTACGGGATTTTGCCCTGATCTACCATGACGGCGTGATTACCCGGCAGGCGGCGGACGACGCTCTGAGCCGTCTGGAGGTGGACCACCTGGGCCTGGACGAGACAGACCGGCGGATGCTCCGCTCCATTATCCAGAACTACCGGGGCGGCCCGGTGGGTCTGGAAACGCTGGCCGCCACCATCGGCGAGGAGGCCGTGACCCTGGAGGACGTCTACGAGCCGTATCTCATGCAGATCGGCTTTCTGACCCGGACGCCCAGGGGCCGCTGCGTGACCCAGCTCGCCTATGAGCATCTGGGGCTCGCCCAGGCGGCGGGCCAGGAGGACGTCCAGCTCCGCATAGAGGACTGCGACAGTCCCACCGAGCCCTGATATGCGTAACAGCACAAAATAAGGAGGAAAAAATTGATGGGAAAGCTATTTGGAACAGACGGGATCCGCGGGGTTGCCAACCGGCAGCTCACGGCGCAGCTCGCCTTCCGTGTCGGGCAGGCGGCGGCGACAGTGCTGCGCCGGGGCGGGGAGGAGAAACCCATGGTGGTCATCGGCAAGGACACCCGCATCTCCTCGGATATGCTGGAGGGAGCCATTACGGCGGGCCTCTGCTCCTGCGGGGCCAATGTCCATACCCTGGGCGTGATCGCCACGCCGGCGGTGGCACTGATCGCCGTGAAGAGCGGCGCGGCGGCGGGCATCGTCATTTCCGCGTCCCACAACCCCTATGAGTACAACGGCATCAAATTCTTTGGCCCCGACGGCTCCAAGCTGCCCGATGACCAGGAGAACGCCATCGAGACGCTGGTCCTCAGCGGGGAGGAGCTTCCCACCTGCCAGGGCGGCGATATTGGCGCCACCTATAACGACCGCCACGCCATGGACGCCTATATCCGCCACATCGTTTCCACGGTGAAGGGGGACCCCCATGACCTGCGGGTCCTGGTGGACTGCGCCAACGGCGCGGCCTCCGTGACGGCCCAGCGGGTGCTGAGCCGCTACGATATGGACGTGACCTATATCAACGACAAGCCCAACGGCGTGAACATCAACGCGGACTGCGGCTCCACCCATCTGGAGAGCCTGGGACGGCTGGTGGCGGCCGGCTGCTACGATGTGGGGATCGCCTTTGACGGGGACGCGGACCGCTGCCTGGCGGTGGATGAAAAGGGAAATGAGATCGACGGCGACAAGATCATGGCCCTGTGCGCCACGGCCATGAAGGAGGCCGGGGACCTGAAGGGCGACGGCATCGTGGCCACGGTGATGAGCAACATGGGCCTTTACAAATATGCCCAGAGCCAGGGCTTCCGGGTCCTGCGCGCCGACGTGGGGGACCGCAACGTGCGGGAGCTGATGGTAAAGGAGGGCCTGGTGCTGGGCGGAGAGCAGTCCGGCCACATCATCTTTTTAAGCCATATGCCCACCGGCGACGGACAGCTCACGGCGCTGCACTTTCTGAGCATCATCAGCAAATACGGCGCGCCGGTGAGCCGTCTTGTGGGCGAGATCAAGCGCTATCCCCAGGTGCTTATCAATGTACCCGGCCCCCATGACGCCCAGGAGAAGGCGGCGCTGATCGCCGCGCCGGCGGTCCAGGAGGCTGTGGCCCGGCAGGAGGCGCTGCTGGCGGGGGACGGCCGGATCCTGGTGCGGCCCTCCGGCACCGAGGCGCTGCTGCGGGTGATGGTGGAGGCGCCCAGGGAGGAAGATGCACAGGGCGCGGCGGACGCTATTGCGAAAATCATAAAAAACGAACAAAAAAAGAGCTGAATTAAAATAATTTTTTAGAAACTATTGACATTATCCCCTTTCGTGGTATAATAAACCTTAGTTTGAGGGCGTTTCTGCCCCTCAGGATGTTATCCCCGCTGACCTGTGTTTAAGCCCGCTCTGATAGATTTGCCCTGCACGCAGACTGAGGTGGCCTAATTTGGTCGTGCGCCTGTGTGTTCGCGCCGCTTGTCGGCCGGTTTATGGTTTGGTATCCTGACAAACTCCTTTGGCGAGTCCGGCCTTCCCTGGCCGCTTGCATATATGGCCCTTGGCAGCTCCAAGATCATTTTTCCTGGACCCATTGGGCAAATCTATCTGTATAAAGAGAGGGAAAAAAGCTATGTACGAAGATAAGATTTTGGTCTGCAAAGAGTGCGGTGCGGAGTTCACCTTTACCGCCGGCGAGCAGGAGTTCTACGCGGAGAGAGGTTTCCAGAACGAGCCTCAGCGCTGCAAGGCTTGCCGGGACGCCCGCAAGAATGCACAGCGCGGCCCCAGACAGTACTTCACTGCCACCTGCGCGGCCTGCGGCGGCGAGGCCAGAGTCCCCTTTGAGCCGAAGTCTGACAGACCTGTTTACTGCTCCGATTGCTTTGCACGGATGAAGCAGGGCTAAAACAACACGTTTCCAGCCGGTTTCCGTAGGGAGACCGGCTGGTTTTTTTGGAGGGACACTGTGACAACGCTTTGGATCGGCTTATTTCAGGATGCAGGGGCCATGTCGCGGCTGCTGCTCCGCCATGCTCTGGAGGAGCGGGGACTGCGGCCCATGGAGCTGCTGCACGACGACAGGGGACGGCCCTATCTGCCCGACGGCCCCTGTGTCAGCGTCAGCCATACGGCCGGGGCGGCTGCGGTAGCGCTGTCAGGCCGTCCCGTGGGCGTGGATGTGGAGCGGCTCCGGACGGTGCGGCAGGGCTTGGACCGGCGCATCATGGGCCGCCGGGAGTATGAATGGTACTGCGCCCGGGGGCGCCGGACGGAGGATCTGCTGACCCTGTGGACCTTGAAGGAGAGCTACTACAAATGCCTGGGGACCGGTCTGCCCGGTTTCCCCAACGGTACGGAATTTTACCTGGAACACGGCCTATGGCGGCTGGAGGGCTCGCCGCTGCGCTTCTGGACCGAAAAAAAAGGGGACCTTCTCATTTCCCTGTGCCATGGGGACAATGAGAAGGCGGAAATCGTCATGTGGCCGGCTGAAAGCTGAGATTCAGGTCCACCTTTGTGGAGATGCCGGGGACGCTCCCCTCGCAGGAATACTGCCACATATGGATGGCATAGGGGTAGGTGGGGATGTCCTGATACTCCGCCAGCCAGAAGTCGTAGTCCGACAGGTTATAGAGGTGGTAGAGGCTCACGGCCATGGAGAGGTTGAAGTATACGCCGGCGTCATAGCCCGCGTCCTCGACGGCGGCGCAGAAGGCGCTGGCACAGGCGGTGAGCTCACTGGCGCTGATGGTGGCGGTGCGGGCGCTGTCGTCGTCGATGGATTCCCAGTCGAAGTAGATGGGATATTCCAGGTCGTAGCCCGACACCAGCTCCAGCACATAGGCGGCCTCCTCGGCGGCCTCCTGGGCGTTGAGGGCCTGGGAGAAGCAGTAAACGCCCACGTCCAGTCCGTTGGCGATTGCAGCCTCGATATTGTAGAGGAAGGTTTCATCCTCGTTGAGCGCGCCGTCGGTATAGCCCCGGTACCCGGCCCGGATGATGGCGTAGTCCACGCCGCTGTCCGCCACGGCGGCCCAGTCGATCCAGCCCTGGTGGCTGGAGACGTCGATGCCGAGACGGCCCACAGTGTCGGCGTCCTGATAGGTCTTATAGCCGTTTTCCTCGCCAAAGCACTCCGCCGTCAGGGTGGAGCTGGGAAGGATCTGGGTGATGGAGGGGGAGGTCTCCGGCTCCGTCGGCTCCGTATCCCGGCGGAAAACCAGATCGAACAGCAGAAGGAACAAAACCAGGGATACCAGCAGCACGGCCACCACCGGGGCCGGACTGAGCTGGCGCCTTTTTTTGCGCTTTTTCGTTTTTGTCTTAGCCATGGGACTCCTTTCGGAAAACAGGCGCAGGGCCTGTTGTGTGCGGTCGGTCCCGTATAGTATAGCATAAGTGGACAAAATCGCAAGGAGAAACGCGAAAATTCGTGAAAAAACCAAAATTGGGGCTGTAAAACAGCCCCAATGGTATCAAAGCAGCTTCTTGCGGGGAATCTGGTCGCCCA
>CAZBOR010000025.1:0-18449 GCA_964493585.1 uncultured Oscillospiraceae bacterium | reverse complement strand
CAGTTGGCGAAGGGGTCCAGCGTCACCTCGAACACCATGCCCTCCCGGAAGAAGTTGCACGGCTCCACCGCGCCCTCCGGCGCGCCGGGACGGATCTGGCTGTATCGCTCCGCCAGGTCTCTGTAGCAGGCCACCTTTACCACCGTGATGCGGACCCGATGGCCCACAAAGGTCTGATTTCCCACAGTCGTTTCCTCCATTCAAGCGTCGAGCTGGATGTCCAGCCCCTCAAACTGCATATTGAAGTACCGGGCGTAGATGCCGCCGACCTCCATCAGCGTGTGATGATCGCCCTGCTCCACCACGCCGCCCTCGTCAATGACGATGATCTTCTCCGCGCCCCGGATGGTGGAGAGCCGGTGGGCGATGACCACGGTGGTGCGGCCCTCGCTGAGCCGGTCCAGGGCCTCCTGGATGTGCTTCTCGGATTCGTTGTCCAGAGCCGAGGTGGCCTCGTCCAGGATCAGGATGGGCGGATTCTTCAGAAAGACACGGGCAATCGCGATGCGCTGCTTCTGCCCGCCGGAGAGCCGGGTCCCGCGCTCGCCCACATAGGTGTCGTAGCCGTCCTCCAGTCCCATGATGAACTCATGGATGTTGGCGTTGCGGGCCGCCGCCTCGATCTCCGCCTGGGTCGCGGTTTTCTTGCCGTAGGCGATGTTCTCCCGGATGGTCCCGGCGAAGATGTACACGTCCTGCTGGACGATGCCGATGGCCTCCCGCAGAGATTTGAGCTGCAGATCCCGGACGTCGTGGCCGTCCACCAGGACGCTGCCGCTCTCCACGTCGTAAAACCGGGGCAGCAGGGAGCAGATGGTGGTCTTGCCGCCGCCGGAGGGTCCCACCAGAGCGCAGGTCTGCCCTGCGGGGATTCGGATGCTCAGATGGGAGAGCACCTGCTCCTTGTCATTGTAGGCGAAGGACACGTCCCGGTATTCGATGTTGCCCCTGACGGTCCCCAGGGCCACGGCGTCGGGCTTTTCCCGGATGGCGGGCTGCGTCTCCATGATCTGGTGAAAGCGCTTGAAGCCCGCGTAGCCCTTTTGCAGCATTTCGGTGAAATCCATGAGCTGGGTGATGGGGCTGATAAAGATGGCGATATACAGGGCGTAGATGGCCAGGTCCTGAACCGCCAGAGTCCCCCGGGCGATGTAAACGCCGCCGGAGATCACCACCGCCACATACAGCAGTCCCTGGATAAAGTTGCTGCCCCCGTGGAAGATGCCCATGGCCATGTAGCTCCGTTCCTTGGACTGCCGATAGCGGCCGTTGGAGGCGTGGAAATTGGCCATTTCCCCCTCCTCGGTGGCGAAGGTCTTGACCACCCGGATGCCCGCCAGGGAGTTCTGCACCCCGGCGTTGACGTCGGCGATGCGCTCCCGGTTGTCGGTGAACACCCGCTGCATTCTGGTCTGCCGCACCACGGTGAATACCACCAGCACCGCCGTCACCGCCAGCAGCCACATGGTCATAGGTACGTTGATATTCAGCAGAAGAACAAAGCTGCCGATGATCTTCAGACTGCACAGCAGCAGATTCTCCGGGCCGTGGTGGGCCAGCTCCGAGATGTCGAACAGGTCCGACACCAGACGGCTCATCATCTCGCCGGTGTTGTTGTTGTCATAGTAGGAAAAGCTCATGGACATATACTGGTCGAACAGGTCCTGGCGCATATCGGTCTCCATGCGGGTCCCCATGATGTGACCGTAGGAGGTCACATAGAACTGGCACAGCGCCCGCACCAGATACAGGGCCACCAGGGCCGGCAGCATCCATTTCAGCGCCGCGTAGATGGATGCCGCAGAGCCTGCGAACATCCCCTCCGGCAGCCACCGGAGAATCTGCGGAAAGCTCAGGTCGATTATGCTCAGCACCACCGCGCAGATGGTGTCCATGATAAAAAGGTGCTTATAGGGTTTGTAATAGGATACAAACCGCCGGAATATAGACATTTTGCTTCCATCCTCTTCTTTTTTTCTGGGATCATATCCCGTCGCCCAGCTGCCGCACGGCGTCGATGACAGCCTGGGGCGTCAGAGCCTCCACCTCCAGCGTCCGCTCCGCGTCCCGGATGGCGATCAAATCATGGGCGTCGGAGTTGGAGAGAAAGCCGCCGGAGAAGCGGTATTTCTCCATCAGGGCCGCCCGGTCGCAGTCGATGGTCGTTTCATAGACCTGAAAGCCCATGTCCCGGTCCACCAGACCCATGACCCCGATCAGGGAATAGCTGGCCCGGTCGATGTGGGCCGGCACCGCCAGACCGCCGAAGTCCTCCAGCAGCGCCCTGGTTTCGTAGATGCCGATGTCCGCGCCGAAGGAGAGAAGCTGCGGCTCCTCCTCCAGAATCTCGTCGTTTTCGTCCATCACATACTGATGGCCAAAGGCTTTGGGGCGGTTTTTCCGCTGGGGAAGCCGCCGGTAGACGTACTGCCGCAGGGCCTCGGCCTTTTCCGTGTCCGGCAGCAGGCACAGCACATGGATGTCCTCCTTGGTGGTCAGCTCCATGGCCGGCACCACCAGAACGCCGGCCTGCTCGCCCACCTTGATGGCCGCAGGGACGTTCCGGGTGGTGTTGTGGTCTGACACCGCAATGACCTGCAGACCCGCCAGCGCCGCCATATTTACCAGATTGTTGGGCGTCATGTCATCGGCGCCGCAGGGAGACAGGCAGGAGTGCATATGCAGATCGTAGTAGACCCTCATCCCAGCAGCTCTTTGATGCGCCAGCAGAGCTGGTATTCGTCCAAATCGCTCCCCAGCAGCGTCACGCCCTGCTTCTCCGCCCGGTCCAGCAGCTCCGCGTCCGGGGTGACGCCCTCGGACAAAATGGTGCAGGCGGTATCGCAGAGCACCGCCACCGCCGCCACGTTCTGGTTGGACATGATCGTGACCCATACGGTGTCCGCCGGGCAGCGGCCCATGACCCAGCTCAGGAGATCGCCGCAGTAGGCGCCCTCGATCTCCCGGTCCTCCTCCTCCATGTAAAATACCTTCAGCTCCAGCTTATCGCTCAGCTCCTTGACTGTCATAGAGATGCTCCTTTCTGTTATGGAATGGGCTTGCGGTAGGGCGGCGGCACGAACTCGTCGGATTCGTCCTCGTGGCTCCGTCCCTCCCGCATGGCACGGATGATATTGAAGATACAGTCGCCCTCGTCGGCAAAGCCCTCGGCCACGTCTCTGGAGAAGGCCCGGCAGGAGGGCGCGCCGCAGTTGCCGCAGTCAAACTTCGGCAGGGTCTTGTATAGACGCTCCGCCGCCACCTCGATTTGCAGCGCCTGGGCGATGGTATCCGCGATTTCGGTGTTGATCTCCTCCAGCTCAAAGTCCCAGGGGACCCGCTGACGCAGCTCCGGGGTGATCTCCAGCCGCTGGGCGGGCAGATGGCTGGTCAGGGGACGCATATGGAGCTTGGCGGTAAAGGGATTCTCCACCGTCAGGCACCCGCCGAAGCAGCCCTGAGTACACAGGGCGGTCTCCACCAGCTCTGCCTCGCTGAGCTTTTCGTCCTCAATCTCGCTCAGAATACGCTGGACGTTCTCGGCCCCGTCCACGGCCAGGGCCTCCCGGTCCTCCAGCATTCCGCTCATGCCGCCGCTGCGGCCCCAGTTGAGGCCCAGCCGCCCGGACCGCACATAGTCTCCGGGATCTTCCACCGCCTTCATGGGCCCCAGGAGCTTCACATACAGGTCGTTGATGGGCAGCGCATAGTCCACCACCCGCTGCTCCAGGCCGATGGGCTTGTAGACCCGCGTGTTTTTGGCGGGGCATGGGGAGATCAGGCCGATGCCGATCTCCTCCGGCGCAAGGCCCGTTTTCGCCACGGCCTCCCGTCGGGCCACCACGGCGGTCAGCTCGAAGGCGCAGAGACTGTCCACCACGTTGGGAATCAGCTCCTGATACTCCATGGCCACCAGACGCACCACCGCCGGACACTCGGAGCTGATGCGGACCATATCCTGACCGAAGAGACTGTCCGGGTACTTCTTCCACAGGTCCGACAGCAGCTCCGCGCCCACGGCGGCGGGGTATACGTCGTCGAACCCCAGGGCAAGCAGCGCCTCGTTGACGATGTTCATGTCGTAGAGGTTCTTGAACTGCCCGTAAAAGGCGGTGTCGGGAATCACGATATTGTATTTGTAGTCCCGGAGCCGGTCCAGACTGTCCGACCGGACGGAATAGGCGTGATGCGGGCATACGCCCACACAGCGGCCGCAGTCGATGCACCGGTCGTCATAGATCACAGCCTTGCTGCGGTTGACCCGCAGGGCCTCGGTGGGGCAGACCTTGACGCAGGCGGTACAGCCGGTGCAGCGCTCCGGGTGAAAGACGACGGAGTGCTTCACGCGCCCTCACCGCCAATGCCGATAACCATGGTCACGGTGGTCCCCACCCCCAGGACCGTGTCGATGGTCATCTCGTCCGCGTTGCGCTTCATGTTGGGCAGGCCCATGCCCGCGCCGAAGCCCATGGCCCGGACGCTGGAGGACGCGGTGGACCAGCCCTCCTCCATGGCCTTGCCGATGTCCGGGATGCCGGGGCCGCGGTCCTTGAGGACGATCTTGATCTTCTCCTCGTCCACCTCCAGCAGCGCCTGGCCGCCGTCGGCGTGAATGACCATATTGATCTCGCCCTCGTACATACAAACCACCGCCCGGCGGACGATGGCCGGCGGGAGCTTGAGCTTTTTCAGCACGCGCTTCACTGCGGTGGACGCCTCGCCCGCCGCCGAAAAGTTCTCGCCGTCGATCTCATATGTCAGCTTTACTGTCTCCATACTGTTCCTCCTTAGCGTACGCCCAGGCCCGCCGCATAGAGCCGGCCGCAGGCTGTAAACATCCGACATCGCGTCAGCATGACCGTCATATCCCGCTGCCGCGCCATTTCCACCACCTCTTCCGGCGGACATTTTCCCCGGACAAAGACCACCAGGCCGATGTCCATCATATCCGCCGTCCGAATCACCTGCTGATTGGTAAGTCCCGTCATCAGGCACTGGATCTCATCGGGACACGCCAGCACATCGCTCATCATGTCGCTGGCAAACACGGTGTCCACGTCCTCCTCCATGGCGTCCTCGCCGCAGAGTACCTGGGCCTCCAGCACGTCCCGCAGGACTGTCATTTGCATGATTACTCCCCCCTGACCGCGAAACAGGTCCCGCTCCCCGGTCCATCTTGTATCTTGATTTACATTATATCACTAAATTGCCCGCCGTTTCAACCTTATCTTTGGGTATTTCCCCAATATGGCGCACATTGACAAAGCGGATTGACTTTACTATAATAAACAACAGTATTTGTCAGGCAGTCATTTGTGCGCCTACGGTACAATTCTTTTCTTTTTATAGGAGTGACCAATCTATGGCAGCTTATGATCGAATCTACAACTTCTCCGCCGGACCCAGTATGCTCCCACTGCCCGCCCTGGAGCGCGCCTCCAGGGAAATGATGAACTATGGCGGCAGCGGTATGTCCGTCATGGAGATGAGTCACCGGTCAAAGGCCTTTCAGCAGATATTCGACGACACCCAGGCCAAGCTGCGGCGGCTGATGCGGGTGCCGGAGGGGTATAAGATCCTCTTTCTCCAGGGCGGCGCCTCGTCCCAGTTCTCCATGGTGCCGCTGAATCTCATCAGCCGGACCGGCAAGGCCGACTACGCCGTCACCGGAAATTTCGCCTCCATCGCCTATAAGGAGGCAACAAAATACGGAGAAATCCATGTGGCCGCGTCCTCCGAGGACCGGAACTTCACCTATATTCCCGCCCAGTCTGAGCTTCAGCTCTCCCCGGACGCCGCCTACTTCTACTACTGCGCCAACAACACCATCTACGGCACGGAGTGGCAGTATGTGCCGGAGACCGGAAATGTGCCGCTGGTGTGCGATATGTCCTCGGACATTCTCTCCCGCCAGGTGGACGTGAGCAAATACGGCGTCATCTTCGCGGGGGCTCAGAAGAACATGGCTCCGGCGGGCCTGACGGTGGTCATCATCCGGGAGGACCTGGCCGGGAAGGAGCTGCCCTATACGCCCCTGATGATGAACTATCAGACCATGATCGACAAGGACTCCATGTACAATACCCCGCCCTGCTGGTGCATCTATATGCTGGGCCTGGTGCTGGACTGGCTGGAGGAGCAGGGCGGCATCCCCGGCATGGAGCGGATCAAGCATCAGAAGGCCCAGATGCTCTATGATGTGATCGACAGCTCCCGGCTGTTCACCGCCGCCGCGCAGATCGGCTCCCGCAGCGACATGAACGTGACCTTCCGCACCGGAAGCGCCGACCTGGACGCGAAATTTGTCGCCGAGTCCGTGGCGGCCGGCTTCTCCAACCTCAAGGGCCACCGGAAGGTGGGCGGAATGCGCGCCTCCATCTACAACGCCATGCCCGTGGAGGGCGTGGAAAAGCTCTGCGACTTTATCCGCAAGTTTGATAAAGAGAATTAAAAGCCATTCACGAGCCCAGCACAGCGGGTCGTGAATGGGAAGGAGGAGCAAGGGAGCGGGCATCGTTTTCGCCGTCAGGCGGAAACAGCGCGTAGCGGACTTTGCGACGACGCGGAGGGCGTGGAAAAGCTCTGCGATTTCATCCGGGCCTTTGACAAAAACAACTGATACGATTTCCCGATTATCTTCCCTCATCGGAGATCGTGGGAAACGGATCCCATATAAAATAGTATGAGAAAGGTGATGCCCTATGTATACCATCCAGACCCTGAACAAAATTTCGCCCCTGGGCCTGAACCAGCTGGACCCCAAGGAGTTTACGGTGGCCAATGCGTGCGAGGATCCCGACGGGATTCTGGTGCGCTCCGCCGATATGCACGGCATGACGTTCGGCTCCAACCTCCGGGCCATCGCCCGCGCCGGGGCCGGTACCAACAACATCCCCCTGGACCGATGCGCCGAGGCGGGTATCGTGGTGTTCAACACGCCCGGAGCCAACGCCAACGCCGTCAAGGAGCTGGTGATCTGCGCGCTGCTGCTGGCCTCCCGGAAGATCGTGGACGGCATCGCCTGGTGCCAGACCATCGCCGACGGCGACGTGGAGAAGCTGGTGGAACAGGGAAAGAGCCAGTTTGTCGGCCCTGAGCTGCTGGGAAAGAACCTGGGCGTCATCGGCCTGGGCGCGGTGGGCGGCAAGGTGGCCAACGCCGCCACGAAGCTGGGCATGAACGTCTACGGCTACGACCCCTACCTGTCCGTCCAGAACGCTCTGACCCTGGACGCCTCCGTGAGGGTGGTGGACCTGAAAACCATCTATGAGATGAGCGACTACATCACCATCCACTCCCCGCTGCTGCCCTCCACCAAGGGCATGATCGACGAGACCTCCATCTCCTCCATGCGCCACGGGGTCCGCATCATCAATCTGGCCCGCGGCGGACTGGTGGACGACGAGGATATGCTCGCGGCGCTGGCGGAGGGCAAGGTGGCCTGCTATGTCACCGACTTCCCGAACAACACCCTGGTGGGAAAGAAGGGCGTCGTGACCATCCCGCATCTGGGCGCGTCCACACCGGAGAGCGAGGAGAACTGCGCTATTATGGCGGCCCAGGAGCTGCGGGAGTATCTGCTCACCGGAAACATCCGCAATTCCGTGAATATGCCCTCTGTGGAAATGCCCCGCTCCGGTATGGCGCGGCTGGGGATCATCCATCGGAACATCCCCAAGATGATCTCCAATATCTCCACGCTGCTGTCCGACGAGGGCGCCAACATCGAAAACATGACCAACAAGTCCAAGGGCGACTATGCCTACACCCTCATCGACCTGGGGCAGACCATCACCGACGAGACCCTGGACCATGTGCGGGCGCTGGAGGGCGTGCTGCGGCTGAGAATTATCAAGTAGCCTTTTCTTTTGCGGAAAAGTGTGGTATGATGAAGGAGCGTCGGGAACCGGCGCTCCTTTTGGACAAAACCGGCTTTTGGAGGTTTTTGCATTATACTGGTATCAGGAGGTATTCCTATGGCAAAAGACATGACCCGGGGCAGGGAGTGGAAGCTGATCCTGTCCTTCACCCTGCCGCTGATCGGCGGCAACCTGCTGCAGCAGATCTATTCCCTGGCTGACAGCCTCATCGTCGGAAACTTCGCCGGACAGAACGCCCTGGCCTCGGTGGGGACCAGCTTCCCTGTCACCTATCTGCTGCTGGCCCTGGCCACGGGCCTGACCAACGGCGTGGGCATCATGGCCGCGCAGTTCTACGGCGCACGGCGGGAGGAGGACTTCCGCAAAAACCTGGCCACGGGCTGCTTCACCCTGCTGGGCGCGGGCATCCTCATCACGGCCCTCGGCGTGGCCCTGAGCCGCCCGCTGCTGGCGGGGCTGCTCCAGGCGGACGAGGCCATCTTGCCGGACGCGCTGCTGTATCTCCGCATCTACTGCGTCGGACTGGTGTTCCAGTTCGCCTACAACACCTTCGCCGCCATCCTCCGGTCCATCGGGGACAGCCGCTCCACCATGTACTTCCTGCTGGTGAGCACGGTGCTGAACATTGTGCTGGACCTGATCTTTGTGCGGTTCTGGGCCGTGGCGGGCGTGGCCTGGGCCACCGTCATCGCCCAGGCGGTCTCCGCCATTCTGGCGGGCGTCTACCTGTTTATCCGGGTGGACCTGGCCCGCTTTCAAAGGGGAGAGTTCCGCTTCGACAGGGCCATGTTCTCCACCTCTCTGCGGCTGGGCATCCCGACCTCCATCCAGCAGTGCTCCGTGGGCCTGGGCATGGTGTTGATGCAGCGGCTCATCAACTCCTTCGGTGTGGACGTCATTTCCGCCATCACCGCCGCCATGAAGCTGGAGAGCTTTGCCATGGTGCCGATCATGATGTTCTACATGGGCCTTTCCAACTTCACCGGCCAGAATATGGGCGCGGGCAAGCTGGACCGCATCAAGCGCGGCTACCATCAAACCATGGTCATGGCCATGGTGGCCTGCGCGGGCATCATCCTGCTGCTGATTTTTGTGGGGCCCCACGCCATCGGGCTCTATCATATGAATGAGGCCGCCACCGCCATCGGCGCGGAATACCTCCGGACGCTGGCCGGGTTCTTCCTGATCTTCTGCGTCATGTACATCACCAACGGCGTGCTCCAGGGCAGCGGCGACGTGGTGTACCCCACCGCCGGGAGCATGACCAGCCTGGTGGTCCGGGTCATCATCGCCAACATCATGGCCAGGTTCCCCGCCATCGGCTACCGGAGCATCTTCTACTCCATCCCCGTGGGCTGGGTCTGCGGCACCGCCATTGTGTTTATCCGCTACCTCACCGGGCGCTGGAAGCACAAGAGCGTGGTAAAGGATTCCTGAGCCGCGTCCCATAAGAAGCGCCTTCGCGCCTGGCGCTTCTTATGGGAGATGGTCTCGCGGATACGAACCTCAGTTGAAAGCCCGGCACCGTGGGCGCGTTAAAAATGTATGAGAAAGTGTGATTCTATGTCTGATTTGATTGCCGCCATCTCCACCGCCCTGGCCCCCTCCGGCATCGGCGTGATCCGGCTGTCCGGCCCCGGCTGTGACAAGGCGGCGGAGGCCGTGCTTTCGTCCGTATACGGGGCGCAGTTGTCCGCCGCGCCGTCCCGAAAGCTGTGCCTCTACGACCTGCGGGACCGCCGGGGGCAGGTCATTGACCGTATTCTGGCGGTGCGGACGCCGGGACCGGGCAGCTACACCGGGGAGGACACCGTGGAGCTGCAATGCCACGGCTCCCCGGCAGTGCTTGCCGCGGCCCTGGACCATCTGTTTGTCGTGGGGTTCCGTCAGGCCCAGCCCGGTGAGTTCACCAAGCGGGCCTTCCTCAACGGCCGCATGGACCTGACCGCCGCCGAGGCGGTCATCGACCTGATCGAGGCGGAATCCGCGGATGCCGCCGCCAATGCCGCCGGACAGGTGGCCGGAGCCATCCAGCGGCGGCTGGACCCGGTGTACGAGGCGCTGATCTCGGTGATGAGCCACTTCCACGCGGTCCTGGATTATCCGGACGAGGACCTGGACGACTTTCAGCTTTCCGCCTATGGCGAGCTGCTGGAGAAGCAAAAGGAACAGCTGGAGGCGCTGCTGGACACCTGCCAGCGGGGCAGCCAGGTGAAAAACGGCGTGGGTACGGTGATCCTGGGGCGTCCCAATGTGGGAAAATCCAGTCTGCTCAACGCGCTGGTGGGCTTTGAGCGGGCCATTGTCACGGACATCCCCGGCACCACGCGGGATACCGTGGAGGAACGGCTGCGGCTGGGGGAGGGCGGATTGCTCCTAAGGCTCATAGACACCGCCGGAATCCGGGACGCCGGCGACACCGTGGAGCGGCTGGGCGTGGAGCGCACGCTGCGGGCGGCCCGGGACGCGGATCTGGCCCTGGTGGTCATCGACGGGTCCCAGCCCCTTGCCGGCGAGGACCTGCGGGCCATGGAGGCCGCCAGAGCGGTTCCCAACGCCATCTGCGTGCTCAACAAGGCGGACCTGCCCCAGAGAATCTCTCCGGCGGAGCTGGACTTTCCCTGCGTGATCTCCGTTTCCGCCGCCACCGGAGAGGGCATCCAGGCGCTTTCCGTCGCCATGGCCGCGCCCTTTGCCTCCTGCATCCCCGTGGATGGCAGCCTGCTGACCAACCGCCGCCAGGCCGCCGCCATCGCCGCCGCCAGGGACGCCATCTCCCGCGCCCAGGCCGGGATCGCCTGCGGCCAGACCCCGGACGCGGTGCTGCTGGAGGTGGAGGCGGCGCTGGAGTCCATCGGCACCGTCACGGGCCGCGTCATGCGGGAGGACATCACAAACGATATTTTCTCCCGGTTCTGCGTGGGGAAGTAAAGGCTTGCCGCCGCCGTCAAACGCCGCTTGACAAGCGGCGTTTCGGTGTGTATACTTACTTTTATAAGCTAAATTGCTAACGCTTAAAAGCGCAAGAATAAACGGCCCGTTGGCCGGAAAGGAAGCGTCACTATGCCCATTACCGATCTGCTGGAACGCAACGCAAAGCTCTATGGCCCTGAGACGGCTCTGGTGGAGATCAACCCGGAGCTACAGGAAAAGCGCCGCATCACCTGGAAGGAATATGATCTCATCATGCCCGCCCCCACCACCGCCTACCGGCGGGAGATCTCCTGGCAGGTCTTTGACGAAAAGGCCAACCGGGTCGCCAATATGCTCCTGGACCGGGGGATCGGCCGGGGCAACAAGGTGGCGATCCTGCTGATGAACTGTCTGGAATTTCTGCCCATCTACTTTGGTATTCTCAAAACCGGCGCGGTGGTGGTACCCATGAATTTCCGCTTCTCTGCCGAGGAGATCGAATACTGCCTGAAGCTCAGCGACACCGATGTGCTGCTGTTCGGGCCGGAGTTCATTGGCCGGGTGGAGGAGATCGCCGGTAACATCGGCGACAACCGGCTGCTGCTGTACGTCGGCGCGGGCATCTGCCCGACCTTTGCCGAGGATTATGACCAGCAGGTGGTGAATTTCTCCTCTGCCGCGCCGCTGATCCGCATCGAGGACGAGGACGAGGCGGCCATCTACTTCTCCTCCGGCACCACGGGCTTTCCCAAGGCCATCCTGCATAACCATGAGAGCCTCATGCAGGCCGCCAGAATGGAGCAGAAGCACCACGGGACAAGCCGGGAGGACTGCTTCCTGCTGATTCCGCCCCTGTACCATACCGGGGCGAAGATGCACTGGTTCGGCTCCCTGATCTCCGGCTCCAGGGCCGTACTGCTCAAGGGGACCACGCCCAAGGCCATTCTGGAGGCGGTGTCCCGCGAAAAATGCACCATCGTCTGGCTGCTGGTACCCTGGGCGCAGGACCTGCTGGACGCTCTGGACCGGGGCGAGCTGAAGCTGTCAGACTATGAGACAGACCAGTGGCGGCTGATGCACATCGGCGCGCAGCCCGTTCCCCCGGTGCTCATTAAGCGCTGGCTGAACTATTTCCCCAGCCACAAGTACGACACCAACTACGGCCTGTCGGAATCCACGGGACCGGGCTGCGTCCATCTGGGCATGGAGAACATCCACAAGGTGGGGGCCATCGGCGTTCCCGGCTACGGCTGGCAGTGCAAAATCGTGAAGGAGGACGGCGTCACGGAGGTCACACGCGGCGACGTGGGGGAGCTTTGCGTCAAGGGTCCCGGCGTCATGACCTGCTACTACAACGACCCGGAGGCCACCGCCGAGGTGCTCAGCGAGGACGGCTGGCTGCGGACCGGCGATATGGCCATGCAGGACGAGGACGGGTTCTACTTCCTGGTGGACCGGAAAAAGGACGTGATTATCTCCGGCGGCGAGAACATCTACCCCGTGCAGATCGAGGACTTCCTGCGGACCAATGACGCCGTAAAGGATGTGGCGGTCATCGGGATGCCGGATCCCCGGCTGGGAGAAATCACCGCCGCCATCATCGAGGTCAAGGAGGGCCATACGCTCACCGAGGAAGAGGTGGTCCGGTTCTGCACAGAGCTGCCCCGGTACAAGCGGCCCAAAAAGATCATTTTCGCGGACATTCCCCGCAACGCCACGGGCAAAATCGAAAAGCCGAAGCTCCGGGAGATCTACTGTGTGGAAAATCTGGTGGCCGCCCAGAACGGGCTTTCCCTGTAAAAAACGCATTTTTCACTTTTCCGGCCTGTAAATCTGTGCTATAATAAACCGAAAATACCGGAAAGGGCGGAGCAATATGACCTATCAGGAATCGTTTATTGAATTTATGGTGCGCGCCGGAGTGCTGACCTTTGGGGACTTCACCACGAAGTCCGGCCGCAGGACCCCGTATTTCATCAACACCGGAAACTACAGGACCGGCGCCCAGGCCCATGGGCTGGGGAAGTACTATGCCGCGTGTATCCACGACCATCTGGCGGAGGCCGGCGGCGCGGACGTGCTTTTCGGCCCCGCCTATAAGGGCATCCCGCTGGTTGTCACCGCCGCCGCCCGGCTCTATGAGGACTACGGCCTGGATATGCCCTACTGCTTCAACCGCAAGGAGGCCAAGGACCACGGCGAGGGCGGCAGCATGGTGGGCGCAAAGGTCAGGGACGGCGACCGCGTCGCCATCGTGGAGGACGTTGTGACCGCCGGCACCGCCGTCCGGGAATCCATCGCCCTGTTTCAAACCGTGGCCGATGTGAAGATCACCGCTCTGTTCGTGTCCGTGGACCGCATGGAGCGCGGGACAGGGGAACGGTCCGCCCTGCAGGAGCTGCGGGAGGACTACGGCATCGCCGTCTATCCGATCGTCACCGTCCGGCAGATCATCGACTACCTCTATAACCGGAGTGTGGACGGCAGAGTGTACATCGACGGGGAGGTGCGGGACCGGATGGAGGACTATCTCGCGGCCTACGGAGCGGCACGATGAGCCAGCAGCTCGCCGACAGGGAAAACAGGCCCGTCCACAGCGGCCATCGGGAGCGGCTGCGGAGCACGTTTCTGAAATTTGGCCTGGACGTTCTTCCGGATGTGAATGTTCTGGAGCTGCTGCTGTTCTATGCCATTCCCCGTCAGGACACCAACCCCATCGCCCATCGGCTGCTGGACGTTTTCGGCTCCCTGCCCGCAGTGCTGGACGCCTCGGCGGAGGACCTGATGGACCGGGGCCGCCTCTCGGAGAACACGGCCGCGCTGCTGAAGCTCGTCACCGAGCTGGCCCGCCGTCAGGAGATCTGCCGCGTCAAGATGCAGCCGATCCTGAACAGCACGAGAAAATGCGGCGACTATCTGGTCCCATACTTCTACGGCGCCAGAGACGAGATGGTGTATCTGCTGGCCCTGGACGCCAAGTGTCAGGTTCTGGGCTGCAGCAAGCTCTCCACGGGGACCATCAACGCCGCCCACATCAGCATCCGCCAGGTGGTGGAGTACGCCCTCCAGATGAAGGCCACCTCTCTGGTGCTGGCCCACAACCACACCAGCGGGATCGCGGTCCCCTCCCAGGAGGACATTCAAATCACTGCGGAGCTGGCCAGGGCTCTGGACATGGTGGACGTGCTGCTGGCGGACCACATTGTGGTGGCCGGGGACGACTATGTGTCCATGGCGGAAAGCAACCTGCTCCACCGTGGCTTCCGCAACATCGACGGGATCTGAGCGATTTCCCGGCGGCCCGCGCCGCCGGGACCTTTCTGCGCTCCGCGTCAGAAGGGCGCGGAATTTGGTCCGCTCCAGGCCCTTGTATATCCGGCGGTTTTGTGCTATAATAAGCAAATCGAATTTTAAGCGCAAGGAGGGACCCCCATGGAGCAGCGGTTCGAGCTGCATTCGCCCTTCGCCCCATCAGGGGATCAGCCGGAGGCCATTGACACCCTGGTGCGGGGCCTGGAAAACGGCATTGACGAGCAGGTGCTGCTGGGCGTCACCGGCTCCGGCAAGACCTTCACCATGGCGAACATCATCGCCAGGCTGAACCGCCCCACCCTGGTGCTGGCCCACAACAAGACATTGGCCGCCCAGCTCTGCGCGGAATTCAAGGAGTTTTTTCCGAACAACGCGGTGGAGTATTTTGTCTCCTACTACGACTACTACCAGCCGGAGGCGTATATCGCCCACACGGACACCTACATTGAAAAGGACTGCGCCACCAACGACGAGATCGACCGGCTGCGGAACTCCGCGACCGCCTCTCTGCTGGAGCGGCGGGATGTGATCGTGGTGTCCTCCGTGAGCTGCATCTACGGTCTGGGCGACCCGGAGGACTATAAGTCCCTGGTGGTGTCCATCCGGCAGGGGCAGACGTGGGAGCGGGATACGCTGCTTCGGAGCCTCATCGACATCCGCTATGAGCGCAACGACGTGAACTTCGTCCGCAACACCTTCCGGGTCCGCGGCGACACCGTGGAGGTGTTTCCGGCGGGCTGGACCAATCGGGCCATCCGCGTGGAGTTCTTCGGGGACGAGATCGACCGCATCAGCGAGTTCAATGTCGTGACCGGAGCCGCAGAGCGGGTGGTGAGCCACTGCGCCATCTATCCCGCCAGCCACTATGTCACCACAAAGGACAAGATGGAGCGGGCCACGCGGGAGATCGCCTGCGAGCTGCTGGACCGGGAGGCCTGGTTCCGGGAAAACGGCAAGCTGCTGGAGGCCCAGCGCATCCACCAGCGGACCATGTATGACATCGAGATGATGGAGGAGCTGGGCTTCTGCTCCGGCATTGAGAACTACTCCCGCATCATCAGCGGACGGCCCGCCGGGTCCCCGCCCATGACGCTGATGGACTACTTCCCGGAGGATTTCCTGATGTTCATCGACGAGAGCCATGTGACCATTCCCCAGGTCCGGGCCATGTACAACGGGGACCGGGCCAGAAAGCAGGCTCTGGTGGACTACGGCTTCCGGCTGCCCTCGGCCTATGACAACCGGCCCCTGAAATTCGACGAGTTTCAGAGCAAGATCCACCAGGTCATCTATGTCTCCGCCACCCCTGCGGAATACGAGCTGAGCAGGGCCGGCCAGATGGCGGAGCAGGTGATCCGGCCCACGGGGCTGCTGGACCCGGAGGTGGAGGTCCGCCCGGTGGAGGGCCAGATCGACGACCTGATCGGAGAGATCAACACCCTCGCCGCGCAGAACTACCGCACGCTGGTCACGACCCTCACCAAAAAAATGGCCGAGGATTTGACGGCGTATCTCACCAAGGCGGGCATCAGGGTCCGCTATATGCACTCCGATGTGGACACCATGGAGCGCCAGGAGATCATCCGGGACCTGCGGATGCAGAAATTCGACGTGCTGGTCGGCATCAATCTGCTGCGGGAGGGCCTGGACCTGCCGGAGGTGGCCCTGGTGGCCATCCTGGATGCGGACAAGGAGGGCTTTCTGCGGTCCCCCACCAGTCTGGTCCAGACCATTGGCCGCGCCGCCCGCAACGCCGATGGCAGAGTTATCATGTACGCGGACCATGTGACCGCCGCCATGGACTACGCCATCCGGGAAACGGAGCGCCGCCGGAGCATCCAGACGGCCTATAACGAGGCCCATGGGATCGTACCCAAAACCATCATCAAGTCCATCCGGGAGCTGATCGAGATCTCCCGCACGGTGGACGTGACGCGGGACGGCAAAAAGCTCACCAAGAACGAGCGGGAGGCCGAAATCGCGCGGCTGGAGAAAGAAATGAAACAGGCATCCAGGATGATGGAGTTTGAATATGCCGCCGTCCTTCGGGACCAGATCATCGAGCTGCGCGGCGTTAAATGAAGGAAGGTTACACTATGGACAACAAGACTCCCCAACAGCGGCGGGCGGAACGCCAGAAATATATGCGGATCCAGCGCATCATCCGGATGTGCGCCATCCTGCTTGCCATTGTGCTGTCGCTGGCGGCTCTGATTCAGAGCTGCGCCGTGAAGAAGGCCGTGGAGGACCTGGCCGCCCAGATGGCGGCAAAAAAGGCCCAGGAGGCCGCCGCTGCCGCCGTTTCACCGTCGCCCTCTCCCTCTCCGGAGCCGGAGGGCGAGCAGATCACGCTGAGCTTTGTGGGCGACTGCACGCTGGGCATGGACCAGACCGACGCCTATGAGGGCTGCTTTCCCCAGTATTACGACGAATACGGCGCCGGCTATTTTTTTCAGAACGTCAAATCGATTTTTGAGGGGGACGATTTGACAGTGGCAAACCTGGAGGGGACCTTTACCGCGTCCGGAAATCGGGCGGATAAGCTGTGGACCTTTCGGGGGGACCCCTCCTACGCCTCAATCCTCACGGAGGGCGGCATTGACGCGGTGAACGTCGCCAACGATCACACCGACGACTACGGCGACGAGGGCTATGTGGACACGCTGGCCAATCTGGACAACGCCGGGATCGGACGCTTCGGCTACAGCAACGAGCTGCTGGTGGAGCTGGCCCCGGACGGCGGGACCGCCGGGGATTCGGCGGAGGAAGCGGCCGGGATCACCGTGGGCCTGGCCGGCTACAGCCAGGCGTATGACGATTACGCGGAGAAGGCGCTAAGCAGCGTCCAGTCCCTGCGGGACGACGGCGCGGACATTGTAATCATCTCTCTGCACTGGGGTACGGAGTACGAGTACGCGCCCGACGAGGACCAGGTGTCCCTGGCCCACCAGCTCATCGACGCGGGCGCGGACCTGGTCGTCGGCCACAACTCCCATGTGCTTCAGGGCATTGAATACTATCACGGCAAATACATAGCCTACAGTCTGGGGACCTTCTGCTTTGGCGGCAGCGACAACCCGCCGGACTATGACACGGTGATCCTCCGGCAGACCTTTACGCTGGCGGACGGCGCCGTTCGGCCCCAGGCGGAGCTGGAGCTGATCCCCTGTTCCATTTCCAGCCAGAGCGGCAGCAATACCTGCTGCCCCACGCCCGCCTCCGGCACGGAGGCCCAGCGTATTCTGGATAAGCTCTATACCCTCAGCGCGGAAATGGAGTATGGCATCGAGCAGGAGACCAATTCGTAGGACGGCTCTTCCGTCCCCACTTACAGGAGCTGAACAATCTTGCAGGATCGAATCATCATAAAGGGCGCCAGGGAGAACAATCTGAAGAATATCGACCTGACGCTGCCCAGAGATGCGCTGGTGGTGTTTACGGGGCTGTCCGGCTCCGGGAAAAGCTCTCTGGCCTTTGACACCATCTACGCCGAGGGACAGCGGCGGTATGTGGAGTCCCTGTCCTCCTACGCCCGGCAGTTTCTGGGCCAGATGGACAAGCCCGATGTGGATTCCATCGACGGACTTTCCCCGGCCATCTCCATCGACCAAAAGACCACCTCCCGGAATCCGCGCTCTACCGTGGGTACCGTCACGGAGATATACGACTATCTCCGCCTGCTCTGGGCCAGAGTGGGGACGCCCCATTGTCCCAAGTGCGGCAGGGAGATACGCCGCCAGAGCGTGGACCAGATCGTGGACCAGGTGACGGCGCTGGAGGAGGGGACCCGGTTCCAGGTGCTGGCCCCGGTGATCCGGGGCAAAAAGGGAGAGCACCAGAAGGTCTTTGCCGATGCGAAGAAAAGCGGCTACGCACGGGTCCGGGTTGACGGCATCATCTACGATCTCACCGAGGAGATCGCCCTGAGCAAAAACAAGAAGCACAACATCGAGATCGTGGTGGACCGGCTGGTGATGAAGGACGGCGTGACCCGCCGGCTGACGGATTCCATTGAAACGGCCCTGAGTCTCTCCGGCGGACTGGTCATCATCCATCTGGTGTCCGACGACCGGGAGCTGAGCTTTTCCCAGAACTACGCCTGCGAGGAATGCGGCGTGTCCCTGCCGGAGCTGGAGCCGCGGATGTTCTCCTTCAACAATCCCTACGGGGCCTGTCCCCATTGTGGCGGCCTGGGCTATCAGCTCAAGGTGGACCCGGCCCTCATCATGCCCAACCGCAGCCTCAGTATTCTGGAGGGCGGCATCAGCGCCAGCGGCTGGGGCAACGCCAAAAACGACACCATCAGCCGTATGTACTACGAGGCCCTGGGCCGGAAATACGGCT
>CAZBOR010000024.1:0-18870 GCA_964493585.1 uncultured Oscillospiraceae bacterium | reverse complement strand
TTCAGTGAGGGGCATAGATAAATTTCGATTTAGCTGCCTGTCAGCATCCCGCCCGCCATACATCACGCGAATCGCCGTGACAACATTTTCTTCCTGGTTCGGGACGTAGAATACGAGATAGTTGTCCTGCGGATTTCATAGGTCATACGCCGTATTCCATACGGGCTTCATGTTTTCCTCTGCGGTTCTATGATACACGATCGTGCGGATAAAAGCAAGGCGAATTGAGATCATTACGGGGAATTTACGGCTTGTCCCCGCTGCCGTTTTGATACATTTGGGAGCGGACCGAGGCCGTCAGACCAGGGCCTTGTACAGTCCCAGCGCGGCCACCAGCAGAGGCCACAGGCCCAGTCCCGCCGCCTGGGACAGATATACCGCCCAGCCCCACAGCCCCAGGGCCGTGACGATGCCCAGGTATCTGGAGATTCGCAGGGCGGTTTCCTCCCGGCAGCGGAGCAGCAGCGCACAGCGGAGGATGCGCCCGCCGTCCAGCCCCGGAATGGGCAGCAGGTTGAAGCAGCCCAGCAGCAGACTGTAAAGCCCCAGGGCGGGAAGGACAGGCCAGAGCAGCGCCACCAGCAGACTCATGCCCGGTCCGGCGGCTGCGGCCCAAAGCTCCTGCCGGTAGCTGAGACTTCCCACCTCCATTTTTGCGCCGGAAAAGCTCAGAGTGACCGACAGGGGAGGCCGACCCATGGCCCGCAGCGCCAGAGCGTGACCCAGCTCGTGCAGTCCGGCGGCCAGCAGAAAGGGCAGCACCAGCGCCGGCTCCAGATAGAACAGCACGCTGAGCCACAGGATCCCGGACGGGTGGACAGACCACTTCACGGGGACAGCCCGGCCCAGACCTCCTGGGCCTGGGCCTCCAGATCGTCCACCGCCGTCTCCAGCCGGGACTCCGTTTGCCCGAAGAGCTGCGCGCCCAGCTCCGGCAGCGTCACCGCCGCCGTGACCAGAAAGAGCAGCAGCGCCGTAAAAAACAGCCAGCTTTTCAGAAGCTCCCCCAAAGAAATCACCTCACCGCAGTCTATGCGCGGTGAGGTGCCGGTATTACCGTCTGGAATCGGTCCGCCGGGCCTGGCGGCGGCGTTTTCTGCGCCGGCGGCGGAGGAGGCTTGCCCGGAGCATCAGGATCAGCAGCAGCGCCGCGCCCAGCGCGATGACCGCCAGAACGATCATCAGGATCAGACCGATGACCCGGTACATATCGGTTTCGTCCTCGGCGACTTCCTGGACTGCGGCCTCCTCCTCGGCGGAAGAGCCGTTGGCGGCGTTTTCCAGGATCTCCTGCTTCTCCTGGGACATCTCCGGGACCTCGGCGGCCACCACCAGGGGGACCTGCCCCACACAGACGCCGTCGTATAGCACGGAGACGGTACCCACCGTTTCGTCCTCGGCCAGCGGAGCCGCAAGCTCCCGGGTGATCTGATAGCCCACGGAGATCAGCGACGTGTCGTAGTCCACGGGCAGCAGAGCGGTGGCGGCGCTGCCTGTGATGAGCGTGGCGTCCTTGGCGCCGCCCGTGACAGCGGCCTTGTCCACGGCGGTCCACTCCGGCAGCGCTTCGCAGACGGTGAGCCGGTCAAAGCCCAGATCGAACAGTGCCGACGCGGTGGTAAAGCTGCCGTATACGGTGTTGCCCGCGCTGTCATAGCTGCTGGCTCCGAGCACAACGGCCAGATAGGTCCGCGTCTCGTCCTGGGCTATGCAGGCCACGCAGCGGCCCGCGGGCGTGGTGAAGCCCGTTTTGCCGCCGACGACACGGGAGTCGTAGTAGCTGGAATTGTCGTCAATCAGATAGTCTGTGGTGTAGATGGTCCGGGATTCCTGCTGATTGGTGGAGGACAGGGTATAGGTGCTGGTGGCATAGATCTCCTGAAACGTCTCATACTCCAGCGCCGCCATCAGAATACGGGCGATGTCCCGCGCAGTGGTATAGTGGTCGTCGTCGTGCAGCCCGTGGGGGTTGGCGAAATGGGTGCCGGTGCAGCCCAGAGCCTCGGCCTTGTCGTTCATCATCTGGACAAAGCCCTCCTGACTGCCGCCGATGGTTTCCGCCAGCACCAGGGCCGCGTCGTTGGCGGATTCCACCATCAGGCAGTAGAGCAGTTCCTCGGCGGTGTAGGTCTCTCCGGCCAGCAGGCCGGAGGAGCTTCCGTCCGGGTCCATGTCCGCCAGGGCGGATTCCGTGACAGTGATCTCCGTGTCCAGGGACAGATGCTCCAGGGCCAGCAGACAGGTCATCAGCTTGGTGAGGCTGGCAGGCTCCCGCCGGGCGTCCGGGTTTTTCGCGTAGACCATGGTCCCCGTGCCGCACTCCAGCAGCAAAATGGCCTCGCCGTCCAGGGACAGATCCTCGTCGCCGTAGAGCGCGGTGGTGGCCTCGATGCCATAGGCGGAATCGGTGCTCTCGGTCAGCTCTGTCACGGGGATGGAATATTCCAGACCGGCCGTATCTGCGGCGGAGACGCCCATGGGCGCAAGCGCCACGAGCAGCGCCAGCAGCAGCGCCGGCAGCGTGTGTTTTTTCATAAGTATAGCTCCTTTGAATCGCCGGATTTATCCCCATTATACCAGCACCGGGAACGGCGTGTCAAGGCACGCCCGCTTGGATTCGATGAAGGTTTCCTTAAAGGTTTCTTAACGGGAAGGGGACCATAGCGGCCGCGCCGTCCGGGGTTTCCGCGCTTGTAATTCCGGGTGGGATACTGTATAATGGAATCCTGTCCGGACAGGCGGAGGCTTCTTCTGCGGTTTGGCCGGAAATGCAACATTGTGCCTTGCAAAATGGGATGAAATTTGATATAATAAACTGCTACGAGGGGATGATAAGCATGATAAAGAGCATGACGGGCTATGGACGCGCCCAGGGGAGCTTTTCCGGCGGAGAGATCCAGGTGGAGATCAAATCCGTCAACAACCGCTATCTGGACTGCGGGGTGAAGCTGCCCAGGGTTTACGCCTTCGCGGAGGAGGCCGTCAAGGCCCAGGTGCAGCATACCATCTCCCGCGGCAAGGTGGACGTTTTCATCACCGTCAACGCCGCGGGCGCGCAGAATCTCAAAATCTCCGTCAACGCCCCGGTGGTGGAGGGCTATCTATCCGCCATGCGCCAGATTGTTTCGGACTATCAGGTGGCGGACGATATTTCCGTTACGGCCCTGACCCGGCTGAGCGACGTGTTTCTGGTGGAAAAGCAGGAGCAGGACGAGCAGGAGGTCCAGGAGGCGCTGCTCCGGGTGGTTTGTCAGGCCCTTGCCGCCTTTGACGCCATGCGTACGACCGAGGGAGAGGCTCTGAAGGCGGACCTGCTGGAAAAATCCCAGGGAATATTGGACCTGGTGGCCAGAGTGGAGGCCCGCAGTCCCGTGACGGTGGAGGCCTATCGGGAGCGGCTGACGGCGAAGATGCGCGAGGTGCTGGAAAACAGCGCCATCGACGAGGCCAGGATACTCCAGGAGGCCGCCATCTACGCCGATAAGGTGGCCGTGGACGAGGAGACCGTGCGCCTGAGGAGCCATGTGGAACAGCTCAGGACCATGCTCCGGGAGGGCGGCGTCATCGGGCGAAAGCTGGATTTTCTCATGCAGGAGATGAACCGGGAGGCCAACACCATCGGCTCCAAGGGCAACGATGTGGAGCAGGCCCGGAATGTGGTGGACATCAAGGCCCAGCTTGAGAAGATACGGGAACAGATCCAGAATATCGAATAGAGGCCACGCTATGAAGCTCATGAACATCGGATTTGGCAATATGATCTCCGCAGACCGGCTGCTGTCGGTGGTGTCGCCGGATGCCGCGCCCATCAAGCGTCTGATCCAGGAGGCCAGGGAACGCGGGATGCTCATCGACGCAAGCTGCGGCCGGCGGACCAGGTCGGTGCTGGTCATGGACACGGACCATGTGGTGCTGTCGGGCCTGCCGCCGGAGACCATCGCCCGCCGTGCGGGCTTTGAAATTACCGAGGAGGAGGAGCCGTCGTGATGGAACACGGAAAGCTGCTGGTGATCTCAGGACCCTCCGGCGTGGGGAAGAGCACGGTAATCCGGGAGCTGCTGGCGCGGTACGCGGATATGTACTTTTCCGTTTCCGCCACCACCCGGAAACAGCGGGACGGCGAGACCGACGGCGTCAGCTACTGGTTCAAGACCCGTCAGGAGTTTGAAGCGATGGTGGCCGAAGGCGCGTTTTATGAGTACGCCGAGTATTCCGGGAACTGCTATGGCACCCCAAGGGAGCCCGTGGACCGGCATCTGGCCAAGGGGCTGGACGTGGTCATGGACATCGACGTACAGGGCGCGCTGCAAATTCAGTCGCGGTGTCCCGACGCAGTGCTGATCTTTCTGGCCGCGCCCTCCTACGCGGTGCTGGAGCAGCGGCTCCGGGGCCGGGGCGATACGCCGGAGGCCGATATGAAAAAGCGCATGGCCCAGGCCCGGTGGGAGTATTCCCAGGGCCATAAATACGACTACATCGTGGTCTCCGATCAGGTGGAGCGCACGGTGCATGAAATTGACTGTATCCTCACCGCGGAAAAGCTGCGGGCCGGGAGAAATCTGAATTTACTGCAAATGGAGGAATCATTATGATGCTGTATCCGCCTGTACCCAAGATGCTTGAGAGCGTCAGCAGCCGGTATCTGCTGGTGAATGTCATCGCCCGCCGGGCGCGCCAGGTGGCCATCGAGGCCGAGGAGTTCAAGGTCCCCCTGGAGAAGAAGCCCGTGAGCCAGGCCATCGACGAAATCGCGGATGGCAAGATCACGGCGGATCTGAAGGAAGAATATCTGCGCTAGGAATGGGCGACGCTCTGCCTCGCGCCGGGTCTGGGACTTCAGGCTGCGGCGGGAGGCTTTTGTCCGTAGTGTTGGGAGGGCGGTAACATGACTATTGCAAAGATCGTTGTGGCTGCCGCCGTGTATGCCATCGACAAGCCCTATGACTATCTGGTGCCGGAGGCGCTGGAGGAGCAGCTCCGGCCGGGAATGCGGGTGGTGGTTCCCTTCGGACGGGGAAATCGCCGCACGGAGGGGCTGGTCCTGCTGCTGGAGGAGCGGCGGGAGACCTGCCAGCTCAAGCAGGTGGAGAGCCTGCTGGACGCGGAGCCGGTGCTGGACGACACCATGCGGCATCTGGCGGCGTTTATGCGGGAGCGGTACTTCTGCACCTTCTTTGACGCGGTGCGGGCCATGCTCCCGGCCGGGCTGTGGTTTCACGCCAGGGACACCGTGGTGCTGACGGCCCTGGGACAGACTGCGGACCTGGAGCAAAAGCTGAAAAAAAGCCCGGAGGCCGTTCAGGTGGCCCAGCTCCTCCGGGATTTTGGAGGCCGTGCGGAGGAAAAACGGCTCTGCCAGATCCTGGACCGGGAGACCGTGGAAACGGGCCTCAAGGCGCTGACCAAAAAAAGCATGGCCATCTCCGAGGGGACGCTGATCCGGAATGTGGGAGACAAGACGGAGCAGGTCGCCTCCCTGACGGTGGACAGCGCCGAGGCCATGGACTACGCGGCCACCAGAAAGCGTGCGCCGCTGCAAAAGGCGGTGCTGGAAATGCTGGCGGTGCTGGGGAGCTGCTCTGTCAAGGAGCTGAAATACTTTACCGGCGCCTCCACCGCCACCTTCCGGGCACTGGAAAAGGCGGGCTATGTGGAGCTGAGCCAGCGGGAGCTGCTCCGGCGGCCGGACTACGACCCGGCGTCGGGTCCCAGGGAACTGGACCTCAGCGCCTCCCAGCAGGAGGCCTACGACGCCATCCGGCCCGATCTGGAGTCGGGCGGAAGGGTCAGCCTGCTCTACGGCGTGACCGGCAGCGGAAAGACCATGGTGTATCTGCGGCTCATCACCGACTGCCTGCAAATGGGGAAAAGCGCCCTGGTGCTGGTGCCGGAGATCGCGCTGACGCCCCAGCTCATGCAGATTTTCATGGGGCAGTTCGGGGACCGGGTGGCGGTGCTCCACAGCGCCCTCCAGGTGGGCCAGCGCTACGACGAGTGGAAACGCATCCGCATGGGGCGGGCCACAGTGGTGGTGGGGACCCGCTCGGCGGTTTTCGCACCGCTGAAAAATCTGGGCCTCATTGTGGTGGACGAGGAGCACGAGCACTCCTATAAGTCCGAGTCGAATCCCCGATACCACGCCAGGGAGATCGCCATCTGGCGGGGAGTGCGGGAGCGGGCGGCCGTGGTGCTCGGCTCCGCCACGCCGAGCATGGAATCCATGTTTCTGGCGGAGCAGGGGACCTACCGCCTTGTGCGGCTGCAGGCTCGCTTTGGCGGCCGGGAGCTGCCCCAGGTGATGATGGCGGACATGAAGGAGGAGCTGAAGGCGGGCAACGGCACGGCTTTCTCCGCACGGCTCCGGGAGGAGCTGGAGGAGAATTTCCGGCGGGGAGAGCAGAGCATTTTGTACCTCAACCGCCGGGGCGCCAGCCGGACGGTGCTATGTCCCGTCTGCGGCCATGTACCCCAGTGTCCCCGGTGCTCCGTGAGCCTGACCTACCACTCCGCCAACCACCGGCTCATGTGCCACTACTGCGGCTACTCAGAGGTGGCGGCAGGGGAATGTCCCAACTGCGGCGGGACCTATCGCCAGGTGGGGACGGGTACCCAGCGGGTGGAGGAGGAGCTTCACAGCATTTGGCCCTGGGTCGAGTCCATCCGCATGGACGCGGACACGGTCAGCGCCACCAATCCCCACGAGCAGATCCTCTCCCGGTTCCGGGAGGAGCGGATCCCGGTGCTGATTGGCACGCAGATGGTCACAAAGGGGCTGGATTTCCCCAATGTGACCCTGGTGGGGGTGCTGGACGGGGACGCGGCCCTGTACACCGGGGATTTCCGGGCGTCGGAGAACACCTTTTCCAAGCTCACCCAGGTCATTGGCCGGGCGGGGCGCGGGGAGCGGCCGGGCCGGGCTGTGATTCAGACCATGACCCCGGAAAATCAGGTGCTCCTGCAGGCGGCCTGTCAGGACTACGACGCCTTTTACCGGGCGGAGCTGCCCCTCAGGGAGCTGCGGTACTGTCCGCCCTACGCGGACGTGCTTCAGGTGCGGTTTTTCGGCCTGTTTGAAAACGAGGTGGCCGAGGGCGCGCTGCGGTTCCGGCAGGCCCTGGGACAGCAGCTCCGGCAGGAGCAATGGAAGGGCAGCCGCATCGTGGTCATGGGGCCGGCTCCGGCTCCGGTGGTCCGGGTCATGAACCGCTACCACTACCAGCTCACGGTGCTGGCGAAAAACACAAGGGAGCTGCGGACCATGCTTTCGGCCCTGCTAAAATGGTTCGCGGGACAAAAGGGACACATTACAGCCGTGGTGGATGTCAATCCCCTGGGCTGATACGGAGGAGAAACGCATTATGGCATTGAGAACGATACTGACGATTGAGCAGGATGAGGCGTCGCTGCGGAAGCACAGCCGTCCGGTGACGGTGTTTAACGAGCGCCTGCATAAGATCCTGGACGACATGACGGAGACTCTGCGGGAGGCCGGCGGCGTGGGGCTGGCGGCGCCCCAGGTGGGGATCCTCCGCCGGGTGGTGGTGATCGAGCGGGAGGACGGCTCCATACTGGAGCTGGTGAACCCGGAGGTGGTCGCCTCCGAGGGGGAGCAGACGGGGCCTGAGGGCTGCCTGAGCCTTCCCGGTATCTGGGGCGAGGTGACGCGGCCCATGACCGTTACCGTTAAGGCCCTGGACCGGAACGGCGAGCCGTTTACCGAGACGGCCTCCGGCCTCATCGGACGCTGCTTTGTCCACGAGTGCGAGCACCTGGACGGGGTGCTGTTTGTGGACCGGGCGGACCACATTCTGACCGACGAGGAACTGGAGGAGCTGGAGGAGATGGACGCGGCGGACGAGGAGGATTCCCTTTGAGAATCGTCTATATGGGAACGCCGGAGATCGCCGCCGCCTGTCTCCGGCGCATCCACCGGGACGGCCATGAGATCGCCGCCGTCTACACCAAGGTGGACACGCCGAAAAACCGGGGCATGAAGCTGACGCCCTCCCCGGTGAAGGAGTACGCCGTGGCCCATGACCTGCCGGTGGTCCAGCCCGTCACGTTCCGGGAGGACCGGGTGGCGGAGGAGCTGGCGGCGCTGGAGCCGGAGCTGATCTGCGTGGTGGCCTATGGCAAGATCCTGCCCAGGCGGATCCTGGAGATTCCTAAGTACGGGTGCGTCAATATCCACGCCAGTCTGCTGCCGAAGCTCCGGGGCGCGGGTCCCATTCAATGGAGCATTCTCAACGGGGAGACAGTGACCGGCGTGACCGCCATGTACCTGTCCGAGGGCATGGACGAGGGGGACATGATCGACCGGATCGAGGTTCCCATCGCCGAAACGGACACCACGGTGACCCTGACGGAAAAGCTGACGGAGGCCGGGGCGGAGCTGCTGAGCCGGACGGTCCGGGCCATTGCCGACGGTACGGCGGAAAGGACCCCTCAGGACCCGGCAGAGGCCACCTACGCGCCCATGCTCCGCAAGGAGATGGCCCCCATCGACTGGACCAGGACCCCGGCGGAGATCTCCTGCCAGGTCCGGGGCATGATTCCCTGGCCCGTGGCCACCATGACCCTGGGGGACAGGCTCTGCAAGGTCTATGCCGTGAAAAAGCTGGACGGGACCACGGACAGAGCGCCGGGCCGGCCCGTGGCCGTCACGAAGCAGGGCCTGGAGATGGCCTGCGGCGGCGGAGGGCTCCTCCTGGTGGAGGAGGTCCAGGCCCAGGGCGGCAAGCGGATGCGCTGCGCCGACTACCTTCGGGGCCATCCCATCGTCATCGAATAAAGGAGCGTTTGCGTTGTCTGCAAGAACCACCGCCCTCAGGGCGCTGATCGCCTGCCGGACCTCCGCCGGCTGGTCCGATGCCGTGCTGAAGGATTATATGGCCCAGGACAGGCTGGACGCCAGGGACGCGGCTCTGTGTACCACCCTCTGCTGCGGCGTGCTGCAGAATACGGCGCTGCTGGACCACTATATCGCCATGCTCCTGACGGGCCGCAGGCGGCTCCAGCCGGTGCTGCGGGATATATTGCGTCTGGCGGCATATCAGATCTTGTTTCTGGACCGGGTGCCGGACTCCGCCGCCGTCAATGAGGCGGTGAAGCAGGCAAAAAAATACCTGGGACCGCAGGAGGCGGGCCTCTGCAACGGCCTTCTGCGGAATCTGGCCCGGCAAAAGGACACCCTGGAGCCGCCCAAGGATTATGCCATCCGCTACAGCCACCCGCCGGAGCTTGTGGATCTGATGAAAGCGTCGGTGGGCAAGCGGCTGGGCGCCATTTTAGAGGCGGACAACAGCCGGCCGGAGACCTCCGCCCAGTGGAATCCGCTCCGTGGCACGGAGGCGGAGCTTCTGGCGGCCTGGGACCGGGAGGGCGTGCGCTATACGCCCCATCCCTGGCTGGACGGCTGCTATCTGCTCCGCGGCACGGGCCGAATCGACGGCCTTGGGAGCTTTCAGCGCGGACTGTTTCAAATCCAGGACGCGGCGGCGCGGCTGTCGGTCCGGGTGCTGGAGCTGCGGCCGGGGATGCGGGTGCTGGACCTGTGCGCCGCGCCCGGCGGAAAGAGCATGGCCGCTGCCGCAGCCATGGAGAATCAGGGCGAGATCATCGCCTGCGACCTCCACGCCGGCAAGCTCCGGGAGATCGAGGGGGCGGCCGGACGACTGGGCGTGTCCATTGTGACCACCCGGGAAAACGACGGGACGCTGCCGCGCCCGGAGTGGACCGGGGCCTTTGACGCGGTGATCGCCGACGTTCCCTGCTCCGGGCTGGGAGTGATCCGCAAGAAGCCGGAGATACGCTATAAGAATCTCAAGGACCTGGAGGCCCTGCCCGCGCTGCAGGAACGGCTGCTGGAAAACGCGGGAGACTATGTGGCGCCGGGCGGCGAACTGCTCTACAGCACCTGCACCATTCTGAACCGGGAGAATGAAGCGGTGGTATCGGACTTTCTGACGCGGCATCCGGAGTTTTCTCCGGCGGAGCTGGCGCTGCCCCGTGGACGTTCGCCCCGGCATCCGGGAATGTTGACGCTGTATCAGGGCATAGACTGCTGTGACGGCTTTTTTCTGTGCCGTATGAGGAAACACTTATGAATGACATCAAATCCATGAGCATCCGGGAGCTGGAGGCGGCCCTCTCGGAGATGGGCCAGCCCAGGTTTCGGGCCAGACAGATTTTTCTCTGGCTGCACCGGGGCGTGGAGAGCTTTGACGAGATGACCGATCTCCCCAAGGACCTGCGAAAGCGCCTGTGCGACGACTTTTACCTCTCCGTCCCCCAGGCGGTCCGGAAGCAGGTCAGCGCCAGGGACGGCACCATCAAATACCTCTGGCGGCTCCGGGACGGAAACTGTGTGGAAACGGTGCTGATGCGGTACCAATACGGCAACACCGTCTGTGTGTCCTCCGAGGTGGGCTGCGCCATGGGCTGCGCGTTCTGCGCCTCCACGATCGGGGGACTGGTGCGGCGGCTGACGGCGGGAGAAATCCTGGACCAGGTGATTTTCACCCAAAAGGACAGCGGATTGCCCGTGTCCCACATTGTGCTCATGGGCATCGGAGAGCCGCTGGATAACCCGGAGGCAGTGCTCAGATTCCTGGAACTGGTAAATCACCCGGACGGTATGCACATCAGTATGCGCCATATCTCACTTTCTACCTGCGGATTGACAGAAAGAATTGACAAACTGGCCTCTCTTCATTTACAATTAACATTATCCGTATCCCTGCACGCGCCGGACGATGAAACCAGGGACCGCATCATGCCGGTGAACAGAAGCTGCGGGGTGGACCGGCTGCTGGAGACCTGCCGCCGATACTTCGCCACGACGGGACGGCGCGTCTCCTTTGAGTACGCCATGATCGCCGGGGTGAACGATACGGAGCGCCATGCACAGCTCCTCAGCAGAAAGCTGCGGGGCATGGGCGCCCATGTCAACCTGATCCCGCTGAACAATGTGGAGGAGAGCCCCCTGAAGCCATCCTCCAGGGAGAGCATCCGGCGCTTCCAGCAGACCCTGGAGCGCGCCGGGATCACCGCCACAGTGCGAAGAAGCCTGGGCGGCGATATTGACGCCTCGTGCGGGCAGCTCAGAAGGAAAGAGCTGCTCGAAGGACAATAGGTGATTTTATGCAAATTTGGGGTGCAACGGACCGGGGCATGGTCCGTAAGCAAAATCAGGATTTTTACCTCTGCCGGGAGTTGGCCCGGGGGCAGCATCTGGCCGTGGTGTGTGACGGCATGGGCGGAAGCAAGTCCGGCGATGTGGCCAGCAGACTGGCCGCGGAGGTGTTCGTCCAGGATGTGGAGCAGACGGTCTATCCGGCCATGGAGCAGGTGGAGATCGTCGATATGCTGGTGTCCGCTGTCCGCAGCGCCAACCGGGCGGTGTATGAGCAGTCCCAGGTCAGCCCGGATTTTGCGGGCATGGGGACCACGCTTGTGGCAGCGTATATCCAGGACAGCGACGCCTACGCCGTCAATGTGGGCGACAGCCGGTGCTATTATGTGGCCGGGGATGAAATATCCCAGATCACGGAGGACCACTCGGTGGTTGGGCTGATGGTGGCCAGAGGCCAGATCACCGAGGAGGAGGCCCGGAATCACCCCAATAAAAACCTCATCACCCGCGCCGTCGGCACGGAGAAAGAGGTGGAGTGCGACTGCTTCTATCTGCATCTGGAGCAGGGGGAATACCTGCTGCTGTGCTCTGACGGCCTTTACAATATGGTCACGCGGCCGGAGCTGCTGTATGAGGTCACCCACGGCCAGGACGGAAACGGGATATGCCACAGGATGATCGCGATCGCCAGGGAGCGCGGCGCGCCGGACAATGTGACCGTGGTACTGTTGGGATCATAAAATCCTTTTAGGGAGCTGTGATTATGGATAAATATATTGGACGGCTGCTGGATGGCCGCTATGAGATTTTAGAGGAGATCGGCCGGGGCGGCATGGCCGTGGTCTACCGGGCCAGATGCCATCGGCTCAACCGCTATGTGGCGGTGAAGATACTGAAGGAGGAGCTCAGCCAGGATGAGGATTTCCGGCGGCGCTTTCACGCGGAGAGCCAGGCGGTCGCCATGCTGTCCCATCCCAATATCGTGGCGGTCTACGATGTGAACCACTCCGGCGACGCGGACTACATCGTCATGGAGCTGATCGACGGCCTGACCCTCAAGCAGTATATGCAGCAGCGGGGAGCGCTGAGCTGGCGGGAGGCGCTGCACTTCTCCACGCAGATCGCCAAGGCGCTGGAGCACGCCCACTCCCGTGGAATCGTCCACCGGGACATCAAGCCCCACAATATTATGATTCTGAAGGACGGCAGCGTCAAGGTGGCCGACTTCGGTATTGCGCGGCTCAACTCCTCCCAGAACACCCTGACAAGGGAGGCGCTCGGCTCCGTCCACTACATCTCGCCGGAGCAGGCCAAGGGCGCTCAGGTGGACGCCCGGTCGGATCTGTATTCCCTGGGCGTGGTGATGTATGAGATGCTCACGGGGAGGCCGCCCTACGACGGGGAATCTCCCGTGGCGATCGCCATCCAGCATATCAACTCCACGCCGGTGCCGCCCAGACAGATCAACCAGAACATTCCTCTGGGGCTTCAGCAGATCACTCTGCACGCCATGTGCTCGGATCTGTCCGCCCGGTACGCCTCGGCCACGGCCATGATCGAGGACCTGGAGGCTCTCCGGAAGAATCCCCAGGTGGTGTTCCGGTTCAACGCCGGACCCGGCGGCGCAACGGCCTATGTGGATGCCCGCCAGATCGCGCAGACGGGCCAGAAGGCTCCGGCGCAGCAGTCTGCCGCCGGGCCCCAGGCGCAGCAGACCCGTCCCGCGCAGCAGCGCACTCCGGTGGACACCCAGGAGGCGGCCCGCCAGAAGGCCAGGACCATGGCCGAGCGCTCTGTCCGTCAGGCGGAAAGCGGCCGGAAGAAGGGCTACTACTATGAGGACGAGGAGGACGAGGACGAGGAGCGCTCCGGCAGCAGCAAGGCGCCCATCATTATCGTCTCCGTGCTGCTGGTGGTGGTCGTGGTGGTGGCGGTGTTTATGTGCCGCTCCCTGTTCAGCAGCGGCAGCAGCACCATCGAGGTCCCGTCCTTCCTGGGAAAGACCCTGGAGGATGTGCTGGAAAACGAGCTGTATGAGGACTTCAATCTGGTGGAGGGGGACCACGTCTACAGCGAATACGACGAGGGCCTGATCTGTGAGCAGAGCGTGGCCGCAGGCAAAAAGGTGGTTTCCGGTACCACCATCCGGCTGTCGGTGTCCATGGGAGTGGAAACGTCCGTGATGCCGGCCCTAATCAACAAGACGCAGCAGGAGGCGGACGCCGCCCTCAGCGCGCTGGAGCTCAATCTCAGCGTCAGCTATACCTTTGTGGAGTCGGAGAGTGTGGAGGAGGGCAAGGTCATCTCCACAGACCCGGTGGCCGGCGCAACCATCAGCTATGGCGACAGCGTGAAGGTCACGGTGTCCCAGGGCGTTGGCACGGTGATGACCACTGTGCCGAATGTGAAGGGGCTGGAGGAGAAGGACGCCATCGCGCTGCTGGCGCAGTATGATCTGGGCTACAGCGTGGCCTACGCGGAGAACAGTGCCGACGAGGGCCTGGTGTATTACCAGAGCATTTCCTCCGGCACCGAGGTCCCGGAGAACACCGTGGTGAGCATCAAGGTTTCCCTGGGTGAGCCGGAGCCGTCCCCGTCTCCGTCGCCATCCCCGTCGCCGTCGGTGGAGCCGTCCCCGTCGGTGGAGCCGTCCCCGTCCCCGTCGCCATCCCCGTCGCCGTCGGTGGAGCCGTCCCCATCGGTGGAGCCGTCCCCGTCAGTGGAGCCGTCCCCGGAGGAGAGCCCGGTGGGAGAGCCGGACATTGAAGGCTACGACGAATGATGGATACCTGTTCCGGCGTTATTATCCGGGCGCTTTCCGGCTTTTATGATGTGGACACCGGGACGGAGACCATTCGGTGCCGCGCCCGTGGGAGGTTCCGAAAGGACGGCCTGACGCCTCTGGTGGGGGACCGCGTGACCCTTCAGCGCAGCGGCGGCCAGGGCTATCTCCAGGAGCTCCTGCCCCGGAGGAACTGGTTTCTCCGGCCCGCGGTGGCCAATGTGGACTGCCTGGTGATGATGGCGGCCCAGGTGAATCCGGTGACGGACCCGTTTCTCATCGACCGGGTGGCGGCCATCGCGTCCGTAAGGCAGGTGGAGCTGCTTCTGGTCCTCAACAAGTGCGACCTGGATATGGCGGAGGACCTGTACCGCATCTACCGGGGCACCGGAATACGGGTGCTCCGGACCAGCGCCAGAACGGGCCAGGGCGTGGAGGAGCTGCGGGCGGCGCTCAAGGGCCGTCTGGCGGCGTTCACCGGAAATTCCGGTGTGGGAAAATCCAGTCTGCTCAACGCGCTGTTCCCGGAGGCGCAGATCAGGACCGGGGAGGTCAGCGAGAAGCTGGGCCGCGGACGCCACACGACCCGCCATGTGGAGCTGTTTTCCCTGCCGGACGGCACGAGGATCATGGACACGCCGGGGTTTTCCGCCTTCGATACCGGCCAGATGGATCTGGGCGCACCGGAGGATCTGGCGCTGGCGTTCCCGGAGTTTGCGCCCTATCTGGGCCGGTGCCGCTTTGACGACTGCTCCCATGTGAAGGAGCAGGGCTGCGCGGTGCTCTCCGCGCTGGAGGCGGGCGAAATCCATCCCAGCCGCCATAGAAGCTATGTCCGGCTGTATGAACAGGCAAAGGAGATCAAGGCATGGGAGCGGAAAAAGGGCTGATATTCGGGTCGTGTCCCTGTGCGTCCTGGGATTTCCTGCGGCCCTATCGGGATTGGGCGCAGGTGGTCATCGGCGCGGACGGGGGATTGCGTCTGGCGCGGGCGGCGGGCTTTTCCCCGGAGGTCTATGTGGGCGACGGAGACTCCGGCGGCGCGCCGGAGACGCGGCTTTTCTGTGTGTCCCTCCCGGCGGAGAAGGATATGACGGATCTGGAGGCGGCCTACACCTGGGCCAGGGACCACGGCCTGCGGGAGCTGGTGTTTACCGGCTGTACCGGCGGACGCCTGGACCACCATATGGCGGCGCTGGCGCTGCTGGAGAAAGCCAGCCGGGAGGGAATCCACGGGATCGTCCTGGACCCTGGAAACCGCATCGAGTTCCTCCGACCGGGACGGTATCGCATGGAGAACCACGGCTACGGCTACTTCTCCCTGCTGCCGGTGGACGCGGTGCTGCGGGACGTGACCATCTCCGGGGCCAGATACCCGCTGGAGCACCGGGACGTGCCGCGGGGCAGCAGCCTGACCGTCAGCAACGAGTTTACAGACGGCGCTGTGGAGGTGTCCTTCCGGGACGGCTGCTGCTATTTCATGGAAACAAAATAGAAACTTTTTCCTCCCTCTGCATAGAATATGCAGGGGGAGTTTTCTATGGTCAGACGGAAGGAATGTATTGGCGCTGCGCTTGCGGCCTTTGGCGTCGGACTGATTTTGTCGGTGCTGCTGCAGAGCGGCATATGCCCGGTCCTTTTGGGGATCGGCTGTATCATCGCGGGCGCGGTGTGTCTCAAATAGTGGTCTAGTTTCAGAACGTCGGGAATATACTCTCTTAGAGTTCGGAGCCATCAGCTCCGGGAATAAGGAGTGAGTAAGCTGGAATTTTTGAAAGAATCAATGGAGTATCTCCGGCCGGTGCTGCGGGAGACACGAACTGTAGAGGAGACGGCGGAGGCCATCGTCCCCGATCGCTGCCCGGATGTGGCGGAGCTGCTGGGAACCGGCGGGATGGGCTTCCTCCGGGGCAAGGACATCGGGGAGGGCAGCGCCAATGTGTCCATGGGGGTCAGCGCCTCCGTGCTGGCCCAGGTGGAGGGGCGGAAGGAGCCGGAGGTGGTGGAGGTCTATATCCCCATGAGCGCACGGTTTGAGGCTCCGGCTCTGAAGCCCGGTCTGATCCAGTGCGCCGGGGTGGAGCTGCGCCGCCTGGACAGCCATATGGTGAACCCCAGAAAGGTCCTGATCCGGGCCACGGTCAGCGTGACCCTGTGGGTCTGGGAGAGATGTCAGGAGGAGCAGCTTGTGGGCGTGGAGGAGCCGGCGGTGGAGGCGCTGGAACGGACGGAGCCGCTGAAGCTGATGACCGCCTATGGGGAAAAGACCTATACTGTGGAGGACGCTGTGCGCTTCAGCCCGGAGGGGACGGGGACGCGGCTTTGCGATTACCGGGCTGCCATCACCCACACGGACGCCCGGCTCACCGGAGCCAGGGCGGTGCTCAAGGGGAATGTGGACATTACGGCTCTGTACCTGACCGCCGAGGGGGAACTGGCCACGGGCAGAGCGCAGCTCCCCTTTTCCCAGTACATCGACCTGGGGGAGTGCCAGGAAACGGACGAGCTGCGGCTCCATACCTGCCTGACCGGTGCGGATGTGGAGCTGAGCGCCGACGGCGGCGGCCTCAATGTGACGCTGCAAATGCTGTCCGGCGGCGCGGTCTGGGCCAGCCGGGAGCGGCGCTATCTGGCGGATCTCTACGGCCTGGAGGCCCAGGCCCAGCCGGAGTGGACCGTCCGCAGCTATGAGTCTCTGCTGGACCGGCAGTATTTTGCGGCAGTGGGGCGGGCGACCCTGACCGGGGCCGGAGAGCGCGCGCTGCATCTGAGCTGCATCCCCGGTGAGCTGACCCACACCAGGGCGGGGGAGACCACGGAGTTTTCTCTGCCGGTCAGCGTGCAGGTCCTGTCCAGCCAGGAGGGGCAGCTCAAGGGCGGCGCTGTGCGGGCGAGCCTCACCTGTTCCACCCAGGCGGCCCAGGGCTGCCGGTTCGAGGCCGAGGTGCGGGACCTGACCGCCGTTGCGTCGCCGGGACAGGACGGTCTGGAGATCAAGGTCACGGGGACCCTTTGTATCAGCACCTACGGCACGACGGAGCTGCGGGAGGTGTCCGGAGCGGAGCTGACGGAGCCGGAGCCGGAGCGGGACCGTCCCGGACTAATCATCCGCCGCCCAGGTCCCCAGGAGACCCTGTGGGACATAGCTAAGCAGTACCGGACCACCACCGCCGCCATCGAGCGGGCCAACGGCCTCACCGGAGAGCCCTTTGGCGGCGAGCTGCTGCTGATCCCCAGAGCGTGAAGAGGAGGAGCCTATGGACAATATCTATGAGGAGATCGGCCGCAGGACCGACGGAAATATCTATCTGGCGGTGGCAGGCCCGGTACGCACCGGAAAATCCACCTTTGTCAAGCGGTTCATGGAGGAGCTGGTGATCCCGGCCATCGGAAACGTATACCACCGGGAGCGGGCCAGGGACGAGCTGCCCCAGAGCGGCTCCGGCAGGACCATCACCACCTCGGAGCCGAAGTTTATCCCGGAGACCGCTGTGGAGATCCAGCCCGACGGGGCCACCCGGCTGCGGGTCCGGCTCATCGACTCGGTGGGCTATATGGTGACGGGAGCCATCGGCGCGGAGGAGGACGGACAGCCCCGGATGGTCACAACGCCCTGGTACGACCATGAAATACCGCTGACGGAGGCGGCGGAGATGGGGACCAAGAAGGTCATGGAGGACCACTGCACCATCGGCCTCATCGTCACCACCGACGGCAGCATTACGGACATCCCCAGGGAGGACTATGTGGACGCGGAGGCGCGGTCCATCGGCGATATGCAGAAAACGGGCAAGCCCTTTCTGGTGCTGCTGAACTCCGTCCACCCGGAGGCCCAGGAGACCAGGGAGCTGGCGGAGGAAATTTCGGCCCAATATGGGGTCCAGGTCTGCCCCGTGAGCTGCCTGACCATGGGGCAGGAGGATATTCTGGAGGTTCTAGGCCGGCTGCTGTATGAGTTCCCGGTGCAGGAGCTGGATTTCTATCTGCCCCGGTGGGTCACGGCACTGCCGGAGGAGCATCCGGTGAAGGCGGGGCTCTACCAGGCGCTGAAGGAGAAGGCGGAACAGGCCCGGCGGCTCAGTCAGGTTGGGAGCGTCTTTGCCCAGGCGCCGCCGGAGACCCGGATCGAGCAGATACAGATCAGGCGCGTCGATCCCGGCAGCGGCGTCGTGTCCATGACGCTGCTGTTTCCGGAGGCACTGTTTTACCAGGTCCTGTCCGAGACCAGCGGTGTGGAGATCGGGGATGACGGGGCGCTGATGGCCCTGCTCTCGGAGCTGACAGCGGCCAAGCAGGCGTATGACCGGGTGGCGGGAGCGCTGGAGCAGGTGAAGGCCACGGGCTACGGCATCGTCATGCCCACCACGGAGGAGATGACCCTGGAGGTGCCGGAGATCGTCCGGAAAAACGGCAGCTATGGGGTCAAGCTCAAGGCCAGCGCCCCGTCCATCCATATGCTCCGGGCGGACATCACCACGGTGCTCAGCCCCATGGTGGGGGATGAGAAGCAGTCCGAGGATCTGGTCAACTATCTGCTGAGCGAGTACGAGGGCAACACGGAAAAGCTCTGGGAGAGCAACATCTTCGGAAAGTCCCTGTTTGAGCTGGTCAGCGAGGGCCTGAACACCAAGCTGGCAAAGATGCCGGAGGACGCCCGTATGAAGCTCCGGGAGACCATTCAGCGCATCATCAACGAGGGCAGCGGCGGACTGATCTGCATTATTCTATAGGAGTGGCCGGCCCCGGGCCGCGTTTCCCCGGGCCGGCTTCCCCTTGCGGGAAATTTCTTCGGCTTCGGCGCGGAACCCCCTTGTATATTTTGCCGGTTTGTGCAATAATAAAAACAAAAAACGGCAAGGTGATACTATGACATACGAAGAAAAAGCCAAATCCCTCCACGAATCCGGCTGCAACTGCTGCCAGGCGGTGCTGGGGGCCTGCTGCGATCGGTTCA
>CAZBOR010000023.1:0-18995 GCA_964493585.1 uncultured Oscillospiraceae bacterium | reverse complement strand
GCAACGAGAATCGCAGCGAGAACCGCAACGAAAACCGCAGATAAGACGGCGGTAAAAGCTGTCCCGGATGCAACGGCGCATCCGGGGCGGCTTTTCTATGTCGCGTTCTCCAAAAGATCAATCACCCGGTCCAGCCGGTCCGTCATGGCAAAGAGCATGGCCCTGGTCTCCGCGTCAGGCTGTTTGAGGTCCGGGATCATCACCGGGAGACAGCCCGCCCGGTGGGCGGCCAATATCCCGTGCGGGGAATCCTCCAGCACCATGCAGCTTTCCGGCGGCAGGCCCAGCGCCTCCGCCGCCCGAAGAAAGATCTCCGGGTCCGGCTTGCCGTGGGCGACCATATTGCCCGTAACCAGGCCGCTGAGCCGGCCGAGCACACCGATGCTGTCAAGCCGCCGCACCGCGTTGTCATAGACCGTGGAGGTCGCCACCGCATAGGGAATATGTACCCGGTCCAGATAGTCCAGCAGCTCATAAAGACCCGGCTTCACCGGGACCCCGTGGACCTCGGTGTAGGCCCTGGAGCGCCTTCCCACCTCCTGCATAATGGCCAGGTAGTCAAAATCGGCCCCAAGCTGCTCCTTCACATACCGCTGCGTGGCGCCGTGGTCCATGCCGATGCAGTGGGCCACCACCTCCCGGTGCTCCTCATAGCCCAGCTCTCCCATGACCTGGCACCAGAATCTGAGAAACAGGTTCTCCGTGTCCGTCATCAGCCCATCCATGTCAAAGATCGCACCCCGGATCATAGCTTTACCGCCTTTCCCGCCGCCAGAAAGTAGAGCCACATCTCCTTCACCGGCTTGTTAAAAATCCGCTCCAGCGCCCGCTGATAGGCCACGAGCTGGCCCCGGTAGTGCTCGGTCCGCGACGAAATCGTGGTCTCCGTCACCCGGTCCGTCTTGAAATCCACCACCACCAGGCCGTCGTCCTCCTCCATGGCCGCGTCCACCACGCCCTGAAGGAGCACCTGCTCGCCGCGCACCTCCGGGTAATAGTCCGATGCGTCCTCCAGAATGGAGAATTTGAACTCCCGGATCAGGCGTGGAGACGCCAGCATCCGCTGTCCCAGGGGCGAGGCGAACAGGTCCACGATGGTCTTTGGCTCCACCGCCTGGAGCTGTCGGGGCGTCAGGAACTCCCCGTCCTCCAGCCGGTATTTCTCCTCCACCACATCTGCCTCTGTGGTACACTGGCAGAACCGGGCGTACTGCAGGAACAGGTGTACCGCCGTACCCCGCTCGGTGGCGCTGAGGCCCGTGGTCTCCAGCACAAATTCCGGCCGCCGGAGCTGAGGCGTTCTGGCCCGGACCTGGGCGTTTTCCGCCGCCTCGGTGTCCTTGTCCCGGCCCTTGAGCTGGGTGGCCGTCAGCTTGGAGGGGGTCAGCGCCGCCCGGGCATGGGGGTCCCGCCACCGGAGCTGGGCCGCCAGATCCTCCGGCAGCGGAGGCTGCTCCGGCTCCGCCGCCGTTTCCTGCGGCGTCAGATTGGGCAGCTCCGGGGTCCCCACCTCCTCAAAGGTGATGTCCCATGGGAAATCCGACACCGTAAGCCGGCACTGGGGCCGGGAGCTGCGGGCAAACAGCTCCCCCGCCTCCACCCGGCTAAGAGCGGACAAAAGCACCCAGTCCCCCAGACAGCTCGCGCCCGCCGCCGCCCACGGCTCCGCCGGACAGCCCGCACCGGGCCAGAGCCGGTTCAGCACCGCCTGGGTGTTCTCCCCGGCGTAGGTCATAATGAGATAGTCCTTGGGCCGTGTCATGGCCACATACAGGATGCGAAGCTCCTCAGACAGAAGGGCCTGCTGCTTCTTCTGCCGGAGCGCGGAAAAGCACAGCCCCGGATAGCGCACCCGCTGGGCCGTGTCCGTGAGTTTGGCCCCCAGGCCCAGGTCCCCGTCAAAGAGGACGGTTCCATTGAGCTCCCGGAAGTTGAATTTCCGGGACAGGTCCGCCAGGAACACCACCGGATACTCCAATCCCTTGGACCGGTGCATGGTGGTGATCGTCACGCCCTCTTCGGCCTCTCCCGCCGCCAGAAGTCCCGATTCCTCCGCCCGGTCCAGAATGCGAAGGAGCTGGTAAAGGTACAGGAACCCGCCGGAGGCGCCCTTCCGGGCCAGCTCATAGATTTCCATGAGATTCTCCCGCCGCTGCTGCCCCTGGTCCATGGCGCTGCACGCCGCCAGAAGCCCCGTTTCATGGAGCAGCGACCACACCAGCGTGTCCGCCGAGACCCGCTGGGCCATGGCCCGCAGCTCCTCCAGACGCTCCACCGCGCGGCGGCACCAGGGCTGGTCACACTGGCGCATGGCGTCATAAAAGCGCTTCTCCCGGCTCCCTGCGCGGATCTCCGCCAACTGGCTGTTGGTGAGACGGAACACCGGACTGCACAGCACCGCCAGCAGCGGAATATCCTGATGGGGGTTGCTGAGGACCCGCAGCAGGCTCACCAGCATTTTCACCTCCGGGGTCTCAAAGAGCTTTTCCCCGCCGCCGGAGGCCACGGGAATCCCCGCCCGGCGGAGGGTCCTGCTGTAGACGGAGATGGGGTCCCTGGTCCGGAGCAGCACCGCGATGTCCGAGGGACGCACCGGACGCAGAGCGCCGCCGTCCCGGACGGGCGCTCCCTCCTCCAGCATGGCGGCGATACGGCCCGCCACCCACAGGGCCTCCCGCTGATATTTGCTCTCTCCGCTGCCCTCCGGCTGCTTCTGCAGGTCCAGCAGGTGGAGCTCCACATGGCTCCGTCCGGTTTCCGGGTATTCCTCCAGTCCGGCATAGAGCCTCTGCTCCCCGTCATAGCGGAGGCCCCCCACCTGCTCCGACATGACCGAGGCGAACACATGGTTCACCGCCTCCAGAATTTCCGGCCGGGAGCGGAAGTTTCTGGACAGGACCAGATGCCGGGGCTGTCCCTCCTGCGCCCGGTCCGCCGGCGGATAGGACAGGTATTTTTCCAGAAACATCTCCGGCTCCGCCTGGCGAAAGCCGTAGATGGACTGCTTGATGTCGCCCACCAGAAAGCGGCAGCCCGGCGCCGCCACCGCCGTGAAGATCATCTCCTGGACCCGGTTGGAGTCCTGATACTCGTCCACCATGATCTCCACATACCGCCGCGCCACCTCCTGGGCCACCTCCGTGGGCCGGCCGGTCTCCCGGTGCCGCAGCAGACGGATGGCCAGGTGCTCCTGGTCGGAGAAGTCCAGCAGGTTTTTCCGGCGCTTCTCCGCCGAAAACCGCCGGTCCAGCTCCCCCAGCAGCGCCAGCAGCGCGTCCAGGGCCGGAGCCATCTGATTCTGCTCCTGCCGCAGGGTTTCCGCCCGGCGGCCAAAGCTGTGCCCCAGACGCTCCAGCAGGTCCTTGCCGTCGCTTTTCACCGCCTTGACGGCCTCCAGCAGCCCCTGGTCGGGATAGTTCCGCACCGCCACCCTGGGATAGTCCATGGTGAGCCTGGACGCGATCTCATCCCATGGCCCCTCCAGCGCCGGGAGCATATCCTGGAGGCACTGGCGCTGCATCCGGTAGCAGGGCAGATACTGCTTCTCCAGCAGCTCGTCCCCCTCCATCCGGGAGATGGCCCAGTCATAGCGGGCGATGAGCTCCTGAAGCTGCCGCCGTGCGGAGGCTGTCAGCAGCCGTCCCCAGACGGTCTCCGACAGCTCCGTGTCCCCGGAAATGGCGGTCTGCTGCTGTTGCAGCCACCGCTGGGGGTCGGGCTGGCTCTGGAGCTTGTCATACAGTTCCAGCACCTCGTCCGTCAGGGCCTGATCGCTGCGTCCCGCGCCCAGGGTGTCCGCCAGAAGCAAAAACCCCGGCTCCGCCGTTTCATAGCGCTCCTCCAGCAGCTCCTCCAGCAGCCGGGAGAGCAGCTCCGCGCTCTCGTCGTCCTCCAGCATCCGGTAGTCCGCCGGGACCTCCAGCAGATAGCCGTACTCCCGCAGCAGCGCGCCGCAGAAGGCATGGACCGTGGAGATCTGGCTGATCTGCAGCAGATTCATCTGCCGTGCCAGATGCCGGTTGTCCGGCTGGGCCGCCAGCGCCGCTGACAGAGCCGCCGCGATCTTTCCCCGCAGCTCCGCCGCCGCCGCGTTGGTGAAGGTGATAATCAGGAATTCGTTGATATTGTGTCCCTCGTCCACCACCCGGCTCAGCACCCGGTCAACCAGCACCTTGGTCTTTCCCGACCCGGCTGCCGCCGACACCAGCAGCGTGCCGCCCCGGTTTTCCACCACGGCCTGCTGCTGGGCCGTGCGCCTGATCTCACTCATCGCCGCCGCCTCCAATCAATTCCCAGAACGCCTTGGCGCTGAGGGTGGGATGGTAGTGCTCCCGCCGGAACCGCTGGTCCTTCTGGCACACATCCCCATAGTCGCACCACTGGCAGGGGTCGTGGGTCTGACCCCGGTAAAACGGGTCCGGCCGGAAGTCCCCGGAGAAGATCCGGTCCACGGCCTGAGCCATGCGCCTGTTGATAAACTCCTCCAGGACCCGGAGCTGCTGGGGCGTCACCGCGTAGTCCCCCAGGCCGCTTTTCCGCTTTGCCACCGGCAGATAGGCCGACCCGGCGTCCGCCTCCATGGCGGCGAGCACCGCCTCGTCCGCCAGCACCAGGCCGGACCGCTTGGTGCTGCGCTGTTTCACAGGCTCTCCCGGCTGGGGCGGCTCCTCCACAGACGTGATGGCCCGCTTCGCCGGAAAATACAGCACGCCCGCCGGGATCGGCCGGGCCGTGACGCCGGGAATCCCTGTCCGTTCCAGAGCGAACAGGTAAAGCAGCATCTGCATACCCACGCCGCCGTACAGGTCTGTGTAGTCGAATTTCTTGCTCCCGGATTTATAGTCGATGATGCGGAGGTAATCTCCCGCCGGACCTCGCCACAGGTCCGCCCGGTCCACCATTCCGTCCAGGCGGCCCGTGCCGCTTTTCCCCCGGACCTCCACCATGTCGCCGCCCTGTCCAAAGCGCAGCTCGAAGGCGCAGGGCCGGAACTCCGACACCGCAAGCTCCTGGGACACCTCCGTCAGAAGCGCCTGGGCCTCCTGGCCGTTGCGGGTATAGAGATACCGCTGCCGTGGCGTCAGGCCCCCGGCATCCTGCATCCGGGTCTCCAGATACGGCTCCATGTACCGGTCCACCAGGTCCCGGCTCTCGTCGTCGCGGAGCGGAAGAGCCTTGTTTTCCAGCTCTCCCACGGTCTTTTCCAGAATGTAGTGGAGGAAGGTCCCGAACTCCGCCGCGTCAAAGGCGGCGGCCTTCCTGGGCCGGGCCTTGAGGCCGTAGTTCAGGAAGAAGCTCAGGGGGCAGTTCCCAAGCTGGTCCAGCCGGGAGGCCGTCAGCGTCACCGTGGAGCCGAAGAGCCTTCTGCTCAGCTCCTCCGTCACCTGCTGCTCCCTGGGCAGAGCCGAGGCTTTGGCAGACACAATGGCGTCCTCCAGCTCCGGCGCCATCCGGGCCGCGTGGCGGATCGCCGCCATCAGCCCGGTCTGTCCCGTCTCCTCCGCCGTCAGATACGCCTCCGTCAGGTCCTCCGGGGTCACGGCCGCCGAGGGGCGCGGCCCTTCCCGCTCCGGAAACAGCGTCTCCAGCCGCTGGACCAGGAACGAGGGCTGGAGCTGCTCTCCCGACGCGCCGGCGGCATAGGACACCACCAAATACTCCGTCGGAGCCGTGAAGGCGCTGTAGACCTGCAATAGCTGCCGCTCCATGCTGCCCTCACTGCTGGGCGCAAGCTGGATCTCCATCTGGCGGAGCAGCACGTCCCGCTCCCACTCCGTCAGCAGGCTGCCGCCGGAGGGCCCTGCGGGGATGCTGCCCTGATTGGCTCCCAGCACATAGAGGAGCCTTGGCTCCTTGCCCCGCATGGCGTCCACGCCGCCGAAGGCCACCGCATCCAGCGTGGCCGGAATGGTCGCCAGCTCGTATTGCTCCAGGGCCAGACGCAGTATTTTCAGAAGCTCCCGGCCGTTCTGGGCCGTCTGTCCCAGCACCGACACCATCTGCTGGAGGCACTCCATCAGGATGTTCCACACCTGGGCGGTCTCCTGGGCCTCCGCCTGACAGCCCTGCTCCGTCAGCTGCTCCACCTGGGACTGGATCTGGGAGAAAAGCTCTGTCTCCTCCATAAAGCGGTAGACGCACTCCACCTGGGACCGGGTATTGTTCGCGGTCCTTAGCCCCTGCCGCAGCCGCAGGAGCGGTCCCACCGCCCGCTGCCGCAGGGCGTTCAGCGCCTCCAGCTCCTGCCGAGTGTCCTCCGTAAAGGCCGCGTCATAGCCCTCCGGGTGCTCCGTCCAGGCCGTCTGCCACCGCGCTCCCCGAATGGACCAGGTATAGGCGTAGTTCTCCAGCCGGTCACATTCATCCGCCGTCACGCCGCTGTAGCGGGTACGGAGATAGGCCGTGACCGTTTCCAGGTCCATGCCCTCCGTCACCGCCTCCAGCGCGCAGAGCAAAAACGCCGCCGCCGGATGGGCCGTGACAGGGGTTTTGCTGCCGGTGTAGAGGGGAATCCCGCAGTCCTGACACACCGCCTCCAGCATGGGTCCATAGAGGTCCGTGTCCCCCGCCGCCACCGCCATATCCCGCCAGCGCATCCCGGCCATGGCCTGACGGCGCAGCTCCCCGGCGCAGCGGCGGCAGGCCTCCAGCGCCGTGGGCGCGGCGTCCACCGAAATGGCCCGGCAGAGACCGGGATAGGCCGGGGCGTCGTAGGAAAACAGGTGCTTTTCCAAATATGTAAGCTCCGGCGGCAGGTCCCGCCGGTGTTCCGTCCGGATCACCGTCACCTGCTCGCCCAGCCGCGCCGCCATGCTCCGGAGCTGCGCCAGCGTCTCCCGGCCCGGAGCGAACAGGCCCGTGCCGTCCTCCAGATCACAGGGCAGCGTGATCGTCAGATGCCCGCTGCGTCGCAGCAGCGCCTCGATGATCTGAAGCTCCTGGGTGGAGAAGTCCGTGAAGCCGTCCACGAAGAAATACCGGTCTCTGGCGTAGTCTGTTTCCAGGAGCTGCTGTCTCAGCAGGGTCAGCCGGTCCCTGGGATCGCAGGTCCCGCGGGCCATGACCGCGTCATAGGCCCCCAGAATCAGCCCCAGCTCCCGGAGCTTCTGGGCGAACAGGCCCTCTGCCCTGGCAGACGCCTCCTGAAGCTGTCCGGGGCTGACGCCGTAGCTTTTCAGCTCGTCGATCATGGACACCATGCTGCCCAGAAAATCCGCCCGTCCGGCGCTGGCCGCAAAGACCTTGAGCTGGGAATGGATGCTGGACAAGGCCAGCCGCGCCGTCAGCATCCGGCCCCCCTTGTCCAGCACCTGCCGCGCTCCGCCGCCATAGATGGAGCTGACCCGGCTGGCCATACGGGTAAAGCTCAGGACCTCGGACACATAGCTGATGCCGTCGCCGCCCATGGCGCTGACAGCCCGCTCGGTCTCGTGGCTGAGCTGCTCCGGCACCAGGAGAATCCGCTGGGCCATGCCCATGGCAGGACAGTCCAGCACCTCCCGCAGCAGTCTTGTTGTCTTGCCGGTCTTGCCCCGGCCCAGGATCAGCGTCAGCATCTCATACACCTCCGAATCTATTGTATCACACTTTCGCGCCCGTGTCACTGGGAAACCGGAATTCCCTCGCTGCCGCCGCGAAACCAGCCCAGCAGGTTCTCCAGCAGCTCCAGTGTGCGGAGCTTGAACCGGTACTCCGGGGTCTCCCCCTCCAGGATAGCGACCTGCTCCCGGCTGAGACCGCCCATCACCGTCACCGTGTCCGTCTCTCCCGTCACGGCGGCGGTGCAGAGCTGGGGATAGACCACGCACCACCAGTTCCTGCCCTCGCCGCTGCCGATGGTCACCAGCAGGGCGTCATAGTACCCGCCGGGCAGGGAGAAATTGTCGTACCGCCGGGTGCCGAACAGCTCCCGCTTCAGCGTCAAGCGCACCTGGCTCCCGTCGCCGGATTCCGGCAGCGCCTCCCCGGCCCGCCGGGCCAGCAGGCTGAGATTCTCCCGCAGCAGCGCCTTGGCCTCCTGCTGGGTCTCCGCGCCCGCCAGAATCGTCCGGGCCTCCGCCAGCACCGCGTCCCGGACCAGCAGCTTCGCCTGCTGTGCCTCCGCCGTGTTGTCGTCCGCCACCACATGGAGCCGGATCAGCTCGCCGGAAATGGCCTGCTGCTGCCGCTCCAGCGCCGTACACCATGCCAGCAGCGCCGCCAGGAGCAGCAGCAAGCCCAGCTCCGCCGCCCGTTTCCCATATTCCTTCTGCATCAAAATCACCGTCCATACGCAGTCCTTCGACTACAGTATGGACGGTGCGACGGAAAATTATACTGGATTTGTCAAAAAAGTGTCCGCATAGCGCCTCTTCAGCGCCGCAAAGGCCCTTCGGGCCGCCGTTTCCTCCCGGAACAGCCCGAACATGGTCGGCCCGGACCCGGTCATGGAGGCCCCCAGCGCCCCGTAGGAGATGAGGGTCTCCCGGATGTCCCGCAGGACGCCGTGGTCCCGCTCCACCACAGGCTCAAAGACGTTCCCCAGGCAACGGGACACCGCCGCCAGGTCCCCCAGCTCCAGCGCCGCCAGCATGGCCGCCGTATCGGGCCGCCCGGAGATCGTCTCGCGGTCGATGGCGCGGAACAGGGCCGGGGTGGAGATGGGAAACGGCGGCTTGCACAGCACGATATGACACCGGGGCATGGACGGCAGACGGTGCAGAATCTGCCCCTTCTCCTCCGCCAGCGCCGTGCCGCCAAAGAGGGCAAAGGGTACATCGGACCCGGTTTCCTCCCCCAGCCGATACAGGACCGCCTCGGATACGGGTCTTTCGTAGTGCTCCCACAGCAGACGGAGGACCGCCGCGCCGTCGGCGCTGCCGCCGCCCATTCCGGCGCAGACCGGGGTACGCTTTTCAATCGTCACCGTCAGGCCGCCGGAGTCCAGACCCGTTTCCCGGAAGAACAGTCCCGCAGCCTTCACCGCCAGATTCGTTTCGTCGCAGGGGATCTCCCCGGACCGGCTCCGCACCGCCCAGGGCTTCCCGGTCCCCAGGGTCAGGCAGACCGTATCCCCCAGACTGATCTCCTGCATGACCATGCGGAGGTCGTGGTAGCCGTCGGGCCGCCTGCCCACCACGTCCAGCGTCAGGTTCAGCTTGGCATGGGCGGCCATGGTAAGCTCTGTCACCGGCGCATCTTCCCTTCCAGATAGTATCGTTTCTCCCTGGCGGACCCCATGGAAAAGGTCTTTCGGGGGAGCGCGCCGCCCCGGAGAATGGCGGGAAACAGGGCGTCCTTTTCCATGGCAGGCAGCAAAATGCCCACCGCGCCGTCCTGCCGGGCCAGAGCGCGAACCGTCTCCTCCCCATGGATGTAGTCGATTTCCGCGCCGCTGTCCCGTACATACCGGTCCAGCACCGGCTGCAAAACCGCCACCGCCAGGGGGCCTTCCGTCCGGCTGAGATACAGCGTCTCCTCCCCTTTTCCGGTCACCACCGTCACCCGATGGCCCTCCGGCACGGACATGGCCCGGAGACGCTCCAGCAGCAGCGCCGGTTCTCCGCCGGTCAGCAACCGGTGGATGGGCGCAAAGCGGATGGCCGGGTCGTGAATGTTCTCCAGCTCCACCAGGGCATAGCGGGCCGGGTGCTCCAGCCGCTGGGCCTCGTTGAGGGTAGGCTTGATGGCCTCCCAGCAGGTCTTGGCCGCCGCCAGGGAGTGATTGCCGTCCCCCACCGCAAAGGCCATGCCGTCCGTATCCGCCAGATACGCGGACACTGCCGCGTTCACCACGCTGACGCCCAGCCCGGAGATCAGATGCCCGGTGATATGGCCGCCCTGCTGCATCAGGTCAAAGTCATAGACCTTCTCCCCCAGCACACTCCGGGCCGCCTCCATCACCCGGTCCCGGCGATCATCGCACAGCAGCAGCACATGGGGCAGCTCCAGGGGCGCGTCCTCCAGGAGCTTCACCCGCAGCGGAATACGGTCCCGGACGGTCCCCTCGGTGGCTCGGATCAGCGCGCCGGGGTCCGGCGCAAACGCATAGTCCTCCAGGTCCACCTGGCCGATCAGCCCATGGCGCAGGGAACCGTCCGCCATGGTGCGCTCCAGATAGATAAAGCTGCGGCGGTAGGTCTGAAACAGCCCTGCCGCCAGATAGCGCTCCATAACCCCATGGATACTCCGGAGCCGTCCCGCAGTCCTTCCCTGCTTCAAATACGCCTCCGGCACGATCATATGGAGGGTGGAGGGCGCGTCGCCCACAAATTCCTCCACCTCCTCCCAGTAGGACCCCTGGGAGGAGAACTGGTCGCAGGCCACGCAGGCCCACTTGGTCATGGAGATATGCCGGGGAATGAGAATATCCGCCGCATGGAAGCAGTTATGCATATGCTTCCTCCCCGAACAGGAGCCCCATCAGGGCGGTCCCCGCCGCCAGCATGGGTCCCTGAAGGCCGTTTTTCTCGGTATAGCTCAGGCCGCTGCCGCCCGTCCCGGTGCTGTCGTAAATCAGGAACGGCACCGGGTCCCCGTCATGGCCCCGTGTCGCCGTCAGGGTCTTGTGGTCGGAGAGAATCAGGATGCGGTAATCCTGGCCGTCCCGCTCCAGCGCCTCGGTGAGCGGCGCGACCACCCGGCTGTCCAGCCACTCGATGGCCTGGAGCTTGCCCTTCAGATCGCCGTTGTGGGTACATTCGTCCGGCGCCTCCACATGGATGGCGGTGAAGTCATAGCCGGGCCTTCTGAGGTCCGCCAGGGCCGCTTGGACCTTGCCCTCGTAGTTGGTCTCCAGCTCCCCGGTGGCGCCGTCCACCAGGGTGAACTCCAGTCCGGACAGGCGGGCAATCCCCTGGCACAGAGGGACTGCGGAGATCACGGTACCCATGTGACCGTACCTGGCCGGGAAGCTCTGCAGGGCCACGGCGCTGCCCTCGGCCCAGAACCAGACCCCGTTGGCGGGCAGCAGGCCCGCCTTCCGGCGCTGCTGATTGATGGGATGCCGGTCCAGCACCCGATGGGACACCTCCATCAGCTCCCGCAGCACCGCCGCGTTGGCGCAGCCCGACGGCAGGAGCGGTCCAATGACCTCTCCCAGATGGTCATGGGGCGGAATCAGGGAGATGCCCCGAATATCCGCCTGGGTCTGCACGGCGATATGCCGGAAGGACGGGGCCGGATATACCCGCATTCCCGCCTGCTCCGCCAGCGCCGCGAACTCCGGGTCGGCAAACAGGTCCTCCACCAGCTTCACGGAGCTTTCCCCGTCGATGGAGCCGCCGGAGTGGGAGAGAATTCTTTTCTCCGCATAGGGCATATCCCCGTCCTCCAGGGCGATCATATTGCAGCGATAGCTGACGTCGCCGGGATCCAGGGCGATGCCCGTGGCCGCCGCCTCCAGGGGAGAACGGCCCGTATAGCACACCCTGGGGTCATGGCCGAAGATGGACAGGATCGCCGTGTCGCTTCCGGGCGGCAGCCCCTCCGGGCAGTTCACCGTGGAGCCCAGCAGACCGTGGGCGGCCAGGTAGTCGATTTTAGGGATATTGGCGTACTCCAGCGGCGTCCTGCCGCCCAGAGCCTCCACCGGGTTGTCGGCCATGCCGTCGCCAATAATCAGTATGTATTTCATATGCAGCAACCTCTCTATATCACGATCAGGACATGAAGCAGTTTACGGAAGGACGATTCCCGATTCATAGGCTTTCCAGGAAACGTCCGATGCGCCGCAGCGCCTCCTCCAGATCCTGCATACTGGCGGCATAGCACATCCGCACAAAGCCCTCGCCGCTGCTGCCGAAGGCGTTGCCCGCAATACAGGCCACCTTCTGCTGAAGCAGGAGCTGTTCGCTGAACTCCTCGGAGCTCATGCCCGTGGACTGGATGGAGGGGAACACATAAAAGGCGCCCTTCGGCTCAAAGCAGCTGAGGCCCAGGCTACGCAGACCGTCCACCAGATAGCGGCGGCGGCCATCGTATTCCTCCTTCATGGCCTCGATGTCCCCGTCCCCGTAGCGCAGGGCCTCGATGCCCGCGTACTGGCTGGTGGTGGGGGCGCACATGATGGCATACTGATGGATTTTGGTCATCTGGGAAACCAGCGGCTTCGGCCCGCAGACATAGCCCAGCCGCCAGCCGGTCATGGAGTAGCACTTGCTCATGCCGCCCACCACCAGGGTCCGCTCGTACATCTCCGGGATATTGGCCATGGACACATGGTGTCCTCCGTAGGTCAGCTCCGCGTAGATCTCGTCGGAGATCACCACAAGATTGTGCTCCCGCACGATGGGGGCCAGCTTTTCCAGGTCCTCCCGCTCCATGATGCCTCCGGTGGGATTGGAGGGATAGGGCAGCACCAGCGCCTTGGTCCTGGGCGTGATGGCCGCCTCAAGCTGCTCCGGGCTGAGCCGGAACTCATTGTCCGCCACCAGGGGGATGGGTACCGGCACGCCGGAGGCCAGCGTCGCGATGGGACCGTAGCACACAAAGCTCGGCTCCGGCACCAGCACCTCGTCGCCGGGATCCACCACACAGCGGATGGCCAGGTCGATGGCCTCGCTGCCGCCCACCGTTACTAAAATCTGGTCCTGGGCCTGATAGTCCAGATCAAACCTCCGGAGCAGATAATTGTGGATCTCCTGCCGGAGATCGTTCAGCCCTGCGTTGGAGCTGTACTTGGTGAAGCCCTTTTCCAGAGAAAAGATGCCCGCGTCCCGGATGTGCCAGGGGGTCTGGAAGTCCGGCTCGCCCACGCCCAGGGAGATGGCGTCGGGCATATTCTCCAGAATATCAAAAAATTTACGGATACCGGAGGGCTGAATGCTCCGGACCCGCCGGGAGATCAGGGAATTGTAGTCGATCATACGAAAATCAGCCTTTCCTTCTGTTCCTCCCTGGGCGCAAAAATCACATTCTGCTGCTTGTATTTTTTCAGAATGAAGTGGGTGGCCGTGGAGGTCACGCCCTCAATGGTGGAGAGCTTCTGGGCCACGAACAGGGCCACCTCCCGGAGCGTGCGGCCCGTCAGGATCACCGTCAGGTCGTAGCCGCCGGACATCAGATAGCAGCCCTCCACCTCCTCGTACTGATAGATTCGCTCGGCGATCCGGTCAAAGCCCTTGTCCCGCTGGGGCGTGACCTTCACCTCGATGAGCGCCTCCACCGCCTCCACGGCAGTCTTTTCCCAATCCACCAGAGCCTTGTAGCCCAGGATCACGCCCTCGTCCCGCAGGCTCTGGATGCGGAGCGCCACATCCTCCTCCGTTGTATCGCACATGGCCGCAAGCTGCGCGTGGCTGAGGGTACAGTCCCGCTCCAGCAGCTTGAGCAGCTTATTTGATCGTTGGTCCATAACCATTACCTCCAATTTTTTTCGCATTCCCCATTATACAAGACTTTTCCCCATAAGGGAAGTGTTTTTTCGTATTCATTTTCCAGAATTCCTGCAAGTTTTTTTCCACTTTGGAAGAAGAAGCGGGACGAGGGACCGGTTCTGAGGACCAAAGCATATCTCCCCGGACAACGCTCCGTTGACGGAACGCAAAAGCAGCGCTCAGAAAATGGCTGCGGGAAAGGAACATCCCTCCGCCACGAAGTCCTCCGCCACGTCCATCAATGTCACCGGCGTGACCGTTCCCCCGCTGATGCGCCGGAAGAACGCCACCGCGCTGTCGCGGTCCGGGGTCAGGCCCTGCACCGCCGCCTGCTCCCCGGAGCTTTCGTTGGTGACGGCCGCGCCGTACTCCAGGACCCCCTCCCGCTCTGCGGCGGTCAGGTCGTAGCGGAGAGATACCGCGCCGGTCCCCATGGAGAGTGTTCTGATTTCTGTCAAAATTCGTTTCATTTTTGTAACTCCTTTGTAGTTATTTCGTAACTATTGAAGCACACATTTCCCGATTTGGAAAGAAAAACAAAACGCAAGTTTCGACTAAAACCGACATATCCGGCAACGTCTCGCTTTTGCAAGCCTGCCTTCTCCACCAAAGTTTTTCGGCGCAAGGCAAAAAAACAGCGCACTCCGTGGAAAACGCCGGAGCGCGCCGCTTTTTCAGAAAATATCAGGATCAGAACTCGCCCTTGCCGATGTAATCCGCCGCATTGTCGGCAGTGATATACACCAGAGGCGTGTAGTGGTAATACTCGGTGGAGCCGGTGCTCAGATACTCGCCCATGGCCACGCAGGTCTCAGCGGCGATGTCGTCGGCACGGTTCATAACGGTCAGCTCCATCTGGCCGTCCGCCACAGCCTGGATGGCGTCGTTCTGGCCGGTCAGGGAGTAAACCTTGATCTGATCGCCCAGGTTGGCCTCCTGGATGGCGGCCACAGCGCCCATGGTCAGGTCGTCGTCATAGCCCATCACAATGTCGATGGCGTCGCCGTCGGCGGTGATATGCTGCTCCATGAAGGATTTGGCGTCGGTGCGGCTGGAGTAGGCGTAGTCGGCCTCATAGAGATTGTAGTTGGTGGCCTCCATGGCCCGCGCGAAGCCGGCCTCACGGAGCTGATAGTCCATCAGGAAGGGAACGCCGGAGATCTGTACCACGTTGCAGCCGGCGTCCGCGCCGTTCTGCTCAATGACATACTGGCCGATCTCATAGCACATCTCCTCCTGGTCGGGGCCGATGCAGGCGGTCGCATACTGCTGGCCCTCCTCCGCCACGTCCAGGGCGCAGAGGAACAGGGGGATGCCGGCCTCAGAGCAGGCCTTGGCAACATCGACCATGGCGGTGGGGTCGCCGCCGAACACGGCCAGCGCGTCCACGCTCGCGTCGATCATCTGCATACAGTAGTTGGTCACGTCATCCGCCACGGTGTTGGCGTCCAGGGACTTCACGGTCGCGCCGCACTCCGTGGCGATGCGCTCCAGCTCCGTTCCCACACGGCCGCCCCAGGGAGCGGAGGAGTTGATGGTGACGTAGCCGATGGTATAGCCGGACAGGTCCACGCCGCTGTAGTCGATGCTGCAGCCGACCTGCGCTCCGGAGGACTCGACGGTATCGCCGGCGCTCTCCGCGACAGACGCGGCGCTCTCCGCAGACGCGGCGCTCTCCGCAGGTGCGGCAGAGGACGCCTCCTCAGAGCTGCCGCAGGCGCTCATCATGCCCAGGCACATGGCCATGGCAAGGAGCAGGGCAATCAATTTTTTCATTTTAACTCGTTCCTTTCAAAAAGAGAATTTATGACACCCGCGTATGCGGGGAATCAACCGTTACAGGTCCGCGCTCTTGTTGCTGGTAACGCGGTCGATGATGAGCACCAGGATCAGCAGGATGCCCGTTATCATATTGACCCAGGACTGGGCCAGGAACATGGCGGTCATCATCTGGGATATGACCCGCATGATGAGAACGCCCAGCAGCACATGGACCGCAGTTCCCTTGCCTCCGGTCATCTTGATGCCGCCGATGACGCAGCAGGAGATGGTCAGGGTAGAGAGGCTGTTGCCCTGGGTATAGATGGCGTAGCCCGCCTGGGAGACCATCACAAAGCCGCTGACGGCGGAGAGCACGCCGCAGAGTATATAGGTGATCCAGACCGTTCCGGTGACGCTGATGCCGGCGAAGGACGCGGCCTCGGCGTTGTCGCCCACCACATGGAGCCGGTTGCCGAAGCGGGTGGCATACATCCACAGGAACACCGCCACCACAATGACCAGGAACACAATGACCGAGGGGCTGAGCCACTTGAGGCCAAAAATCTTGGTCTGGGCGAACAGCTTGACGATCTCCGCGTCGTCCGGAGAGAAGGCGCTCTGGGCAAAGTAGAACACCACACCCTGATAGGCATAGTTGGCGGCGATGGTGGCGATCAGCGAGGAAACGCCGATCTTCGCCACAAAGAAGCCGTTGATAATGCCGGTGACAACGCCCGTCAGGAGGCAGCCGACCACGGCGACGATCAGCGCCACCACGGGGCTTCCGCCCGCACGGTACACCGCGTTGAACACGATCACGGAGGTGACGCCGGAGAGGCCGGCCTGGAAGCCCGCGGACAGGTCGATGTTGCCCGTCATCATCACCAGGCCCAGGCCCAGGCAGACCGGGCCATACATGGCGGTGTATTTGATGACATTGTAGAAGCCGTTGGCATAGCCATCGACAAAGACAAAGGCCACAAACAGCATGATCGCCAGAATCAGAACGGAGTTGTTGTCCTTAAACAGCCGGATATAATGCTTTCTCCGCTCCAGGCTTTCGGCGCTTACTTTCTTTTCCACAGTTTAACCCCCTTTGTCTGAAGCACATCCAGCGACAGCGCCACCAGCATGATCGCGCCCATGACCACCCACTGGAGATACTGGGACATATGCAGACTGGTAAATCCGGCGGAGAGGACGCCATAGAACATGACGCCGATGATGGTACCCCAGACCGAACCCTTACCGCCGCTGACCGCACAGCCGCCCAGGACCACGCAGAGGATTACCTCCATCTCCGCGCCGGAGGCGGACTGGGGGTTGGAGCTGAGCGAGTTGGCCATCATAATGACGGCGGCCAGGCCGACGCACAGGCCGACAATCACATAGGCGATGGTGACATTACGCTTGTAGTGGATGCCGGAGAACCGGGCCGCCACCGGGTTGGCGCCAATGGCATAGAGCTGCTGGCCAAACACAGTGCGGCTCAGGAGCAATCCCAGCACCACGGCCACGATGATGAACCAGAAAATCAGAATATGGATAGGGCCAAAGGTCGCCGTACCCAGGGCCCGGAACGTCGCGCTGCACCCGGTATCAATGACCAGCACCGTCCCGGCGGAGATGATAAGCGCCAGGGCGCTGAAGATCGAGGAGCTGCCCAGGGTGGTGATGAAGGAGTTGAGCTTGACATAGCTGACCAGCACGCCGTTGAACAGTCCGCACAGGGCGCCAATGCCCAACGTCCCCAGGAGCGTGATCCCGGTGTTGTCGGTCCCCATCATGATTTTGGCGGTGACGGAGCACAGGAAGGTCAGCATATAGCCCACGGACAGGTCGATATTGCCCGTCAGCATCACCAGCGTCATGCCAAAGGCGATGATGCCGATGTACACCTGCTGCCGCAGGACCATCATCAGGTTGGCGGGCGTCAGGAAGATGAGGCCGGAGCCGCCGGAGCGCGTCACCTGCAGAATGATCTCAAACAGGATCGCGATCACGATCATTGCCACAAAAACGGCCGCGCCGTTGAGGGAAAAGAAGCGCTTGACCAGACTCTCTTTTTCGGTTTTCATGCGGAGACACCTCCCTGATTGACCGCGTCGATCACGTCCTGCTTGCCGATGGAGCAGGCCAGGACGGTCTCGCTGGAAAGCTCGCTGTTGATGGGGAGCTGGGCGGTTTTCTTCCCCTCATAGATGGTGATTACGCTGTCGCAGACGCCCAGGATTTCCTCGATCTCCGAGGACACCATGACGATCGCCATACCGTTTTTGGCAAGCTCATTGAGGATCTCGTAGATCTCGGCCTTGGAGCCGACGTCGATGCCGCGGGTCGGCTCGTCCACGATGAGGATCTGCGGCTCCAGGCACATCCACTTGGCCAGAACCACCTTCTGCTGGTTGCCGCCGGAGAGATTGCCCGCGAGCTGGTTTATGGAGGGCGTTTTGGTCCGCATTTCCGTGATGTACTTATCGGCGTCCTGCCTCTGGTGCTTGCGCTCAATGACGCCGAGCTTGGCCAGCTTGCTTAGCTTCACCAGCGTGGAATTGAGCAGGATGGACAGATTCAGCATCAGGCCCTCCTTTTTCCGGTCCTCGGTGCAGAATCCGATGCCCGCCTGGATCGCCGCCGTGGGGGAGTTGGGCCGGAGCCGCTTGCCGTTGACGAGCACCTGGCCGCCCCTGGTCTTATCCACACCAAAGATGGCCCGCATGATCTCGCTGCGGCCCGCGCCCACCAGTCCGAAGAAGCCCACGACCTCGCCGCTGCGGACCTGGAAGGAGATGTCCCGGAACGCCTCGCCCGTGAGCCCCTGCACGTCCAGCCGGACCTCGCCGGGGGTTCGTCCGGTCTTTTCCGGGTATTGCTTTTCCAGGGCGCGGCCGATCATCATGGTAATCAGCTCATCCTGGGTGGTGTCCGCCTTGTTCACGGTGCAGATGTTTTCGCCGTCCCGGATCACGGTGATCCGGTCCGCCAGATACATGACCTCATCGAGCTTATGGCTGATGTAGACCACGGCGATGTTCATGGACGTCAGCTTCTTGATGATCTGGAACAGCGTCTCCGTTTCCGCCTCGGACAGAGACGAGGACGGCTCGTCCATGATGATAAGCCGGGCATTCCGGGTCAGCGCCCGCCCGATCTCGATCATCTGCTGCTGTCCCACGGACAGATCGCCGGCGATGGCCTTGGGCGAGATCTGCATATCCAGCTCCTTCAGCACCCGCTCGGTCTCCGCGTACAGGGTCTTATGGTCCACCCGTCCCCCCTTGACCGGAAGGTTTCCGATAAACAGGTTGTGGGCCACGTCCAGCTGGGGCGCCATGGAAAGCTCCTGATAGACGCAGGAGACGCCCATGGCGATGGCCTCCTGGGTGCTCTTAAAGTTGACCTCCTGGCCGTCGATCAGGTACTGTCCCTCGTCGCGCGGGTGGGCGCCGGTCATGACCTTGATGAGGGTCGACTTGCCCGCGCCGTTTTCTCCGCAGAGGGCGTGGACCTCCCCCTCCCGGATGTCAAAGGATACGCCGCCCAATGCCCGAACTCCCGGAAAGAGCTTGACAATTCCATGGAGCTCGATAAATGTTTTCCGTTCCTCCAAAAAATGCACCTTCTTTGCTTACGATTTGTTAATACTGTAAAATTTCTTTCCTATCCATAAATAAATCTTAGCGCAATTTGCATAGAAAATCAACTGTTTTTCATCATATTATAGCGCTTATTTTCAAGTCTTTGATATTTCCTGCTTTTTTGGCGGAGGCCCCGCCATTTTTAGCACAAGGCGAGATCCCACCCACGCCGAAAAGAACCATAATATTTCCGGAAAAACAGTCAGAATTTTGAATAGCCTTGAAAAAATATACAAATTCC
>CAZBOR010000022.1:16994-19322 GCA_964493585.1 uncultured Oscillospiraceae bacterium | reverse complement strand
TTTATGGCTCCATGGCCCGCCGGCACATCTCCCGGTACTGCTCCGCCACGGAGGCGGGCCCCAGGATTTTTACGCGGCCGCCGAAGCTGAACACCCAGGAGAAAAACACCGGGGATACGGTGACGGTGGTGCTCAGCGTAAAGGTGCCGTCCGTCTGGGGGACCATCATGACGTCGCTGCCGAACTTGTCCACGGCGCTGTCCGCCAGGTTCTCCGGGAATTGCAGGCGCACCGTGGCCTCCTCGCCGCCATACATCCCGAATACCTGCTTGGAGTACTGGGCCATGTCCAGACTGCGGTACAGCTCCGGGTGCTGTCTGGGGCTGTCCATGATAAGGATCTCCGCCATGCGGTCCACGCGGAAATGGGTCCTGCCGCGGGCCGCGGTGTGGGCCACCAGATAATAATTTTCGCTGTCCCAGCACAGACCGTAGGGAGAGGCCCGGTAGCCCTTTTCCCGGCGGTAGCGCTTGCCGTCGCTGTGCCAGGTCAGATAGTGAAAGGAGATTTCACAGTTCCGGTTGATGGCGGTGTAGATGGCGTCGATGTTGTAGTAGATCTGCTCGTTGGAGGCCTTTGGACGGCCCACCAGATGGATCTGACGGTGCAGCTCCACCGCGTGATGGCGGCTGGTCAGCGTCTCCAGCTTGCCGATCAGCTCGTAGGATTTTTTCTCCGTGATAAAGTGGGAGCACTGCACCGCGTCTGCCAGCAGCTTCAGCTCCGGCAGCTCAAAGGTATCCGAGGCCAGATAATACCCGTTCTGGTCCAGCATGATGTCCCAGCCGTGATCCTGCAGGGCGGCAATATCCCGGTACAGGCTCTTGCGGTTCGCGGTGATGCCCCGCTGGTCCAGACGGGCCAGCAGCTCCGGCACGGAAAGATGGTGCTCCTCGTCGGTCTCCCGCCGCAGCAGCTCCATTACCGTCAGAAAGCGCTCCTTGGTATATTCAGGCTTTCCCATTGGTCATCCCTTCCTGAAATCGTGTGCCACAGTTTCCGTAAAAACGCCAAATGAGACGATTCTTTCATAAAATGGCGGCCGATCGGCCCGATAACGCTGTCACGGGGTGTTCCCGGACTGCCGCCGGAGAATGGAGTATTCCGCAGCCTGCACGGGAAGGCGCAGATGGATCTCCATCTGCGGATGGGGACAGTATGTGACAGGCTCCCCGTCTCCGTCGGTCATGGCCCCCACGATAAAGCGGATCGGCTCCCGGCCCGGAACCAGCAGCTCCAGAGTGTCGCCCTGCCAGAACCGTCCCCGCTGGGTCAGCACGGCGTTGCCCGCCTCGTCGCAGGACACCACATAGGCCACCACGTCCCAATCCCGAATGTACCGGGCGTCCTCGTAGAACTGCCCCTTCTGGGGCTGGCCGAAATAGAAGCCGGTATAGTAGTGCCGGTGACTGATCTTGTCCACCTCGTCCCGCCAGACGGGGCTCAGCGGCCGGCCGGCCATGGCCGCGTCAATGCCGTGCCGGTAGGCGTTGGTGACGCAGGCGGCATAGTAGCTGGACTTGGCCCGGCCCTCAATCTTGAAGGAGTTGATGCCCGCCGCGATCAGCTCCGGCACATGGTCGATCATGCAAAGGTCCCTGGAGTTCATAATGTACGCGCCGCCGTCGTCCTCCTCGATGGGGAAATACTCCCCGGGCCGCTGCTCCTCCATCAGCGCGTACTTCCAGCGGCAGGGCTGCGCGCAGGCCCCGTGGTTGGCGTCCCGGTCGGCCAGATAGTTGCTGAGGAGACAGCGCCCGGAAAAGCTCACGCACATGGCCCCGTGGACAAACGCCTCCAGCTCCAGGTCCTCCGGGATGTTGTCCCGTATCTCCCGAATCTCTGCCAGGGTCAGCTCCCTGGCCAGCACCACGCGGGAGGCCCCCAGGTCCTGCCACGCCCTGGCGGTGTCCGCCGACACCACGCCCATCTGGGTGCTGATGTGGCGCTCCACCCTGGGCGCGTAGCGCTCCGCGGCCTTGAACACCCCCAGGTCTCCCAATATGAAGGCGTCCACGCCCAGGTCCTGGCACAGCTCCAGAAAGGGCGGCATCCGGCGCAGCTCCTCCGTGCGGGCCAGCACATTGGCCGCCACATAGACCTTCACCCCATGGCTGTGGCAGAACGCCACCGCCCGGGCCAGCTCCTCATCGCTGAAATTTCCGCACTTGGCCCGCATTCCATAGGATTTCCCGGCCAGATAGACCGCGTCCGCCCCATAGCGCACCGCCATTTGCAGCCGCTCCGGATCGCCCGCCGGCGACAGCAGCTCCGGCTTATTCATCGTCCTCCGGGGGAACCTGCTCATCGGTGTCCCCGTCCTCCGTG